>NZ_BAAHSI010000012.1:0-26807 GCF_054601575.1 Faecalimonas canis
TTTTCTTAATACAAAAAAGTGGAGTTATCTTATAACTCCACTCGGCTCATTATTATCTATTTTCAATATCTGAAATCATGTCTACACGTCTTTGGTGTCTTTCCCCTTCAAATTCTGTATTTAACCATTCTTCCACAATCATTTTTGCCAATTCGATACCGATAACTCTTGCACCAAATGCAAGTACATTTGTATTGTTATGCTGTTTAGAAAGTTTTGCCGAATATGGCTCGCTGCAAACTACCGCACGAACACCTTTTACTTTATTCGCTGCAATGGAAATTCCAACTCCCGTTCCGCAAATCAAAATTCCGCACTCTACATCTCCGTCTACAACTGCACGTCCTACTTTCTCAGCGTAAACCGGATAATCACAACTGTCATTTGTGTCTGTTCCGTAGTTTACCACTTCATGTCCTAATTCTTCCAAAAACGCTACAATCTGCTGTTTCATTTCTACTGCTGCATGGTCATTACCAATTCCAATTTTCATTTTGCTATTCTCCTTCACTCCGAAATCTAAAATCCTTTTAAACAGTTAGATTATAGCATTTCCTTGAAAACTTTTCAATGAGATGAATTTTTCCCTATTTTTTTCTCTTGTCTATCCTACATTCCGGTAATATAATAGTGGAGTAAACATGAAAACAATATGAGGTAATTGATTATGATAAAATTAGTAGCAAGCGATATTGACGGAACATTATTGAAATACGGTGAAAATGAATTAAACCCTGAATTATTTGACATTATACTGCAATTGAAAAAACAGGGAATTCGATTTATCGCCGCAAGCGGAAGACAGTATGCAAGTCTGCGCAGACTTTTCGAACCTATAAAAGACGAGATTTCTTACATTACGGAAAACGGCTCTCTCTGTATTCATGACGGTGAAATTATCAGCCGCGGAACAATTGACCACGAATTAGGAATCCGTATTTTTGAAGAAATCAGAAATCGTGAACATTGTGACGCTGTTCTTTCCTGTGAGGATTCATGCTATATCGAAACAAAAGACGAAGAATTTCTCCGTCACCTTGAGGAAGATATGGGAAATAAAGTAACCCGCGTAGACGATTTATCCACTGTCACTTCACCATTTTTAAAAATTGCTATTTTTGATAACGTGACACCGGAAGAAACTTTTATACATTTCCGAGAAGAATTTAAATCTGATATTAAAGTTGTCACTTCCGGAAATGAATGGGTTGATTTCATCTCTCCCGAGGCAAATAAAGGAACTGCACTCCAAGTTTTCTTAGACTATTTCCACCTTATTCCAGAGGAGGCAATGGCGTTCGGCGATCAACACAATGATATTGAAATGCTTCATCTTGCCGGCGAAGGATATGCCATGTCTAACGCTGCTCCGGGTGTTGCTTCTCATTCAACTTACGTTACAGACTCGGTAATCGAAACATTAAAAGAATTATTAGGATAGAAAAAAGGGTATCAGTACGATACCCTTTCTATAATTTACTTTATTTCCAATAATTCCGAAAAATCTTTCATTTTCCATTCACTTTCAGGAACATCTCCAAAACCATATTCTGCAAAAACAAAAGGTACTCCTGCCTGACAGGACGCCTCATAATCTCCCCGAATATCTCCGACATAACAAGCACTCTCGGAATGATTTCTTTCCATAATCAAACGAATATTTTCTCCTTTTCCTCTTCCTGTATTCCCAAAGCATTCAATATCCGTCACATATTCACCTAAGTTAGTTTTCTCTAAAAACATTTCGATATATCCTGACTGACAGTTGCTTACGATAAAAATTCGATGTGTTTTTGCCAATTCTATAATTGTTTCTTTCACATTCGGATACAGCATATTACACTCATCATTTTCTAAATCCTCATGCTCATATTGACAATATAAATCCATCACTTTTTCTTTTTCCTCTTCCGAACATCCTGCCAAAACAACATCTGCAATCTCCTTCATTGTCCGTCCAAACAAAGTTTTTAACTGCTCTGCCGTCACATCAATATGTGTAATTCCTATATCTCGTATTGCCCTGTTCCATGATTTTGCCACTAACTCCGTAGAATCCCACAAAGTCCCGTCCACATCTAAAATAATACTTTCTGCCTGCATTTTCACTCCTATATTTCTCTTGTATATTTTTTCAGCCATTCTTTTTCTTCTTCATTTAAGTATGGAGAAACTTTTTCATATACCGTTCTGTGATAAGTATTCAGATACCGTCTGTATTCTTCTGTCAGCATCTCTGGCTTAATCGCATCTAAATCGAATGGAACATATGTGATTGTTTCTAAATACATAAACTGTCCGTACTCATTTTTTTCGCCTTTGCATACAAGAACCTCGTTCTCCAGACGTACTCCATGTGAACCTTCAATATAAATTCCCGGCTCAACCGTAAGTATCATACCTTCCTGTAAAACTGCCGTGTTTCCTTCACGATATCTTAATTGAAAATTTGCAGGGTCTTCGTGAATATTCAATAAATATCCTATACCATGGCCTGTTCCGTGATTATAATCTTTGTTTCTTTCCCACAATGGTTTTCTCGCCAAAATATCTAAGTTTACTCCTGTGCATCCTTCCATAAATTTTGCATTTGACAATTCTAAATTACACATGGCAACAACAGTAAAGTCTTCTTTCATATTCTCCGGTATTTCTCCCAAAGCGTAAGCCCTTGTAATATCTGTTGAACCTTCATAGAAACCGGCGCCTGTGTCTGTTAGGAAAATATTTCCTTCTTTCAATTCCACATCTGTTTCCGGTGAAGATGTGTAATGGCATAGTGCGGCGTGTTCCCCATAAGAAGAAATCGGCTCAAAACTTGGTCTGATGAAGTTACCCATCTCTGCACGGAACTCATCTAATTTATCAGACGCACTCATTTCCGTAATCGTTATTTTTCCAACATTTTCTTTTAACCATTTCATAAATTTAACATGGGCAACACTGTCTTTAATTTGTGCCTGACGCATATTTTCTACTTCTGACGGATTTTTCATCGCTTTAAACAACACTTCCGGATTTCTTTTTTCCACTTTTTTCACATCGGCAGAAATATTACTGTAAATCGCATAATTCAAGCACATCGGGTCAATCAGAAGAACTTCTTCTTCACCGATTTGTTTTACATCCTCATAAATGGCATTATATTTATGTAAAATAACGCCGTCCGCTTCCATATTTGCTCTTATCTCATCACTTAATTTTGTTTCATCAATGTATAAATGCATTTTGTCCATTGTGATAATCGCATAAGAAAGAACAAGAGGGAAAAACTCAATATCATTTCCTCGTATATTCAATGTCCAGCAAATATCATCCAATGTCGTTAAAATATGTACGGTTGCACCGTTTTCTTTCATCACTTCTCTAATTCTGCTTAATTTACTCTCGGTAGATTCTCCGGTATATTTTTCCTCTAAAGCAAATACAGGCTCTTTGGAAAGTGACGGTCTATCTTCCCAAATTTCTCCGATTAAGTCCATATCATACACGATTTTTCCCTGTTTTTCTTCTACAATTTTAGCATATTTCTGCCCATTTCCCATAGAAACAACTCTTCCGTCAAAACCGAGTGTCTGGCCATTCTGTAATGCTTCTTCCAAATATTTATCCAATGTCGGTACGTTCGGTCGTCCCATTTTCATCATCTGAATTCCCGTACCCTGTAACTGTTCCGCAGCCTGAATAAAATATCTTCCGTCTACCCAAAGACGTGCTTCCTCTAAAGTGATTACCGCCGTTCCCGCTGAACCGCTAAACCCTGTAATAAATTTTCTTGCCTTAAAATATTCTCCTACATATTCGCTCTGATGAAAATCTGCTGTCGGTACAATATACATATCTATACCGTGACTTTTCATTTGTTCACGCAACATCGAAATTCTTTCCTGTATACTCATTTTCTCTCCTCCTGTAAAATACATAATAACTATAGAAAAAGCCACTACACTTTCGTGTTGTAGCTTTTTCATCATCTTTATTTCATTTCTCTTAAAAATGCCTTATAACCTTTGTATCCTTCGTAAATATCTGCTTTACTTGCGATTTCCCATGGAGCGTGCATAGATAATACTGCCATACCGCTGTCAATAACATTCATTCCGTAATCTGCCATGATGTAAGCGATTGTTCCGCCTCCACCAAAGTCAACTTTACCTAACTCTGCTGTCTGGAAACCGATTTCATTATCATCAAATACTTTACGGATTTTTGCAATATATTCTGCGTTTGCATCACTTGAACCGCTCTTTCCTCTTGCTCCTGTATATTTATTTAAGCAAAGTCCACGTCCAAAATATGCTGTATTTTTCTTTTCAAATGCATTTGCAAACATAGGGTCATATGCTGCGCTAACGTCTGAAGAAAGCATATATGAGTTCTGAAGGGCACGTCTTACTTTCAATGAAGATTCTCCTACTGTAAGGGCAACTAATTCTGCAACTGCATTTTCAAAGAATTTTGATTCCATACCTGTTGCTCCTACACTTCCGATTTCTTCTTTATCCACTAATAAACAACAACTTGTTCTCTCAGGATTTTCTACTTCTAACATAGCAAATAATGATGTAAATGCACAAATTCTGTCATCATGTCCATATCCCATAATCATGCTTCTATCAAATCCGCAATCTCTTGCTTTTCCTGCAGGTACAATTTCTAACTCAGCAGATAAGAAATCTTCTTCTTCAATTCCGTAATTATCTTTTAAGAAAGAAAGAATAGTTGCTTTTACTAATTCTTTTTCTTCCTTGTCCTCTGTTGAAAGTGGTTTTGAACCAACTAAAACATCAAGTCCTTCCCCTTCAATTACAACGCTTGCCTTCTTATCCATCTGTTCTCCTGCAAGGTGAATCAAAAGATCTGAAATAACAAGTACTGGGTCATCTTCCTTTTCCCCTACAACAATATCAACTGTTGTTCCGTCTTTCTTAGCAACTGTTCCATGAATTGCCAATGGAATGGAAACCCACTGATATTTTTTGATACCGCCATAATAATGTGTATCTAAATATGCTAAATCTGTATCTTCATAAAGTGGATTTTGTTTGATGTCAATTCTTGGTGAGTCTACGTGAGCTCCAAGAATGTTCATTCCCTCTTCTAATGGTTTCTGTCCGATTTGGAATAGAGCCAATGCTTTGCCCATTTGGTTTACATATACTTTATCTCCTGCTTTTAATTCTGTATTTTCAGCAATACACTCTTCCAGATTACGATAGCCGTGTTCTTCTGCCATAGAAACAGCAAGACTTACACATTCTCTTTCTGTTTTTCCCGCATCAAGACAATCTTTATATCTTTTGCTAACTTCTTCTACTTCGTTTAACTGTTCTGCAGTATACTGTTTCCACATATTTTTTCTTTCCATAGCGTATTCTCCTTACTTCGATTTAATTCTCTGTCATTATATCGCTTTAAATAGCAAAAGTCAATCTTTCCATAGGAATTTCCATAGACCAAAAAAGATATGGCATCTGAAATTCAAATGCCATACCTTTTTTAACTTAAATCAATTACGGAAACCGGACATCCATCTCTTGCGTCCTTGGCTGCCTCCTTTATTTCTTCAGTTATATCAGCGTACGCCTCCGCCAATCCTTCATCATTAAACTGAAAAACTTCAGGGCAGAGGCTTACACACATTCCACAGGCAATACAGCCTTCATTCACTTTTGCTTTCATCAGTGTTCCTCCTACTTTTTTTATTTAGGATTCCCACTTTTTCTTATCTTATGAATGTTTTCTTTTTTTTGAAAAGAAAATACTTCCGCCTGCTACAACTAATAATGCTAACCATAAACCGATTGGTGTTGCATCTGCTGTTTTTGGTGGTTTTGTTCCTGCCGGTTTGTTATTACCATTTCCGCTACCGTTTCCGCCTTGATTTCCACTACCGTTTCCACCTTGATTTCCGCTGTCGCTTCCACCCTGATTTCCGTTACCGTTTCCATCTTGGTTTCCATTTCCTCCATTGCCGTTTTCGGCTGGAACAAGTGCGTCTGCTGCTGCATTTAATGCATTCAAGGCGTCGGCAATTTGTTTTTCTGTTGCGTTTTTATTTGCTAAAACTTTTTTAGCAGTATTTAATGCGTCCTCAAATACTTTCCATGAATCTGCCGTATAGTCTTTTTCATCATATTTACTATACTTTTCAACTGCTTTTCTTAAAGCATCTTTTCCGTCATTTGCTTCGCCTTTGCCTTCAAGAACAAGAGAAGTCATTGCTTTTCTTAATTCTTTTTTCATTACTTCTACATCATTTGCATCAGGATTTTCTGAATTAGCAAGTTTTTCTGCCTCTTCAATCTTAGCCTGTAGAGCAGCACATGATTCTGTTGTGTAGCCTTTTTTATCCATTTCTTTTGCTTCTGTGATTAAAGCTTTTAATCCTTCCACATCTGCTTTTACTCCTGCACGGTGGATTAAAAATTCTGCTGCTGAACCAAATCCGCCATGAGATGCTTTATAAATAACACGGATATGTTTTGTTGTAACTGTCTTACCAAAGTCGATTACTTTTTCTTTTGCATCATCTGCAAGAGTTCCAGTTTTAACTGTTGTATAATTTTTTCCATCATCACTGGCTTTAATTTCATAACTTGTAAGATTTCCGTTTCCACCGTTTGCACGCGGAGTATATGTCAATCCATTTACTGCTGTAGGCTCTTTCATCTCAAAGTTAATCCAGTGTTGATTACCTGCACATTTATCTTCGCCGCTGTAGTTTGTATGCCAGATTGTATTTTTGTTTCCGTCAATAGCTTTATCCGGTCCTTCACTACCATTTTTTGAACAAGCAGTCGCCTTTACTGTTCTATTGTCTACATAATTTACATTAGCTGCCTCATAAATCTTTAATTCTTTTAATGCTTTTGCTAATGCTTTTTCATATCCGTCTACAACATCCTGCATAGATGCCGGAAGGTCATAACGAATAGAATCGATTACATAGTTAAGATTATCTACTGTTTCTTTTGTAAATGCAGATAAATCTTCCGGAACTAATGCTAAGTATTTTTCTACTCTGCTATAATCAGCCTTTTTAAATTCTGAAGAAGAAATCACTTCGTTAATTCTGTTTGTCAAGTTTTCCACTTCTGCTTTTGTTGGGTTGAATTTTGTCAACAGTTGTTTTGCTTCTTCTAATAATGGTTTTAATGCTTCATTATCTTTCGCTACTTCTGTTGCTGTCCAAACTGCACGGTCTAAAGTGATTGTAGATGTGTATGTACCTTCTACCGCTGTTCCAACACGAACATCATCTACATAACCTTCAAATGCTTTTGTTTTGCTTCCGATTGTATCAACTGGGAACATTGTTGTTGCAATCATTGACTTACCTTCAACCTGTTCATCATCACCAAGAACATCTTTCAACTCGCCGTTCACATATAATTCTATACGAGTTTGTATACGATTATTTTTCATATTATTTACATTCTTGATTTCTAATTCTACCCATTCATTTACCGGTAATTCATAGTTAAATGAATAGTCAAAGTTCTCTCTGGAAATACCAACTTTTCCTGTTTCTTTCTGTACTGCTTTAATACTTCCGTAACTGCTTTCAAATAAAACTTGTTCATCCACACTTTCAGAAGTACGTTTTACTTTCACACGAAGATCATTTCCAAGTCCAACTGTTCCGACCCCTGTGTTTATGTAACTTTCTTTTCCATTTAATTTTAATGCACTCTTACCATCAACATTTGTAATCTCTACATTTTTACCGTCCACAAGATTATGTTTGTTTGCTGAATAATCAGACTTATCATCCATTGGATAATTTGCAATAGCGCCCTCTTTATCTTTTGCTGTTTCATATCCAAAGTTTGTCTGTGGAGCGTCATTAAGTTGTTTAGATAAGTCAAGCGCTTGGTTTGTATTCATATCACCTTTGCCCCAAAGTTTTGCACCAAATAGTGCAATTGGTTCTTTGATACGATCATATACATCATATTCACTTATACCGTTATTTAAATAGTCAGTCATATCATTCCATACTGCAAATGCTCCACCGATCATCTGTTCATCACCTGCTGGAATCGTTACGCCACCGATTGTATTGATTGCAAGATTATAGCAAGTTTCATTACTTAAGTAATCATAATAATATCCTGCATTTGGAACGATGTAATAATTACCGTCATTACAGTTAATTAAGTCGAATCCTTCTTCGTACATTTTGTCCATGTTAGCCCATCCAAAGTTCCATAAGTTCATCTCAACATTTTCACTCTGAACATCTACATTTCCTTTGATAGTAGAAAGACTTCCCCAAATACGCGCTTTACGTCCGCTTTCTTTCACATAACCAAGCATATCATTTGCAAATTTTCTATAAGCGTTTCCGTCAGCAGTATATTCATCTGCACCTACATGTACGGTTGTTTGTTTGTCAAATACAGGGTTTGCTCCTGTCATGTACTCACCGAAAATACTCTTAACAAATTCTAAACTGTCGTTATATTTGTCCCCGATTAAATTCAAGTGGTCGTTCTGTCTTCCGCTTGTACCGTGTCTAAGGTCAGGTCTTACTTTTGTCAATGCAAGTGAGTGTGCCGGTACGTCAATTTCCGGAACAATATTTACACCGTATGTTCTTGATTCTTCGATAAAATCTCTAAACTCATTTTTTGTATAGAATACATCTTTACTTGTTAAATCGGCTTTGTTCTTTCCGCCGTTACCGCCTTCTTTAATATCAGATTCCAAACGGAAACCTGAATATGCTTTCATCGGATCTTTTACGTTTTCTAATCCGATCAAGTTATCATTTAAGTGTACTTGGAAGTCATTCATTTTGTACCATGACATTTCCTTTACAACTTGCTGCAGGTAATCCATTGTAAATGTTTTTCTTCCTACGTCCAAAATAAATCCACGCACTTCATATAATGGATAATCCCTTGTCTGTCCTTTTGGAATATTGTTTGTTAATTTTAAACTCTGTAAAATTGTTCTTGTTGCCCAGAAAGCACCTGTTGTTGTTTCTGCCTCAACAGTTACTTTATCTGCAATCTCCATTGAGTAGCCTTCTTTTTGAAGACCTTTTGTTTTATCGGTTGTCAATGTAAAGTAGAAATCTCCCGGCTTCGCTTCACCTTTAACAACGCTGATTTCTTTACCTGTAATTTCTTTATAATCTTTTGCAAAAGCATTTGCCATATCTTTTAAAGCATCACTCTGAATAACAATACGGCTACTTGCAGAAGGAGTAAAGTTTCCTGTAGAACCTTTCCACTCACGTAATTCCGGAAGTACTTTCGGCGCTTTATTATCTCCCTCTTCTTTTGCTAATTTACCAGGAATAACAACATTTCTTTCTTCAAACATATAATTTTTATCATTTTTCTTATCTGTAAGTTTGAAAGAAACTTTTACTACAGTATCTACAAGCGGCTGGTAAATTTCTAAGTTTGGTCCGACTACCTGTTCGTAATCTGTTCCGTTATATTTGATTGTATAATCTTCAGATGTAGGTAATGTTACCTGCAATTTTTTATCTGTTCTTTCAGGTGTTTTAATCTGAATTTCTCTTGCCAGATCTCCTAGCCCTGCTTTTGGCTCTCCGCCGTACACTTCCATTTCATAAACGGAAATTGTATTCCATGTTGCACCGCCGTCAACATCTTCTTGCGTAAACTTATCAATCATAAGACGAACATAACGTGCTTTTTCTATATTTTCCAATGTGATTTTTTCTGTTTTACTTGCAGGACGTTCATTCATTACCTTAACATCTTTCCAATCTGTTTCTTTCATTGGATTGCTTAATGTTGTCGCTGTCTGAATACGGTATTTTGTAGCCTTTCTTGTTTCCCAGAAAAGTCGGATTGTTTTTACATCTTTTACTGCACCTAAGTCTACATAAATCCAGTGTGGGTTAGAATTTACCGCACTTGCCCATCTTGTGTCTTTTGTATTACCGTCAAATGCTTTTTCTACTTTTAAATTATCTGCTTCAAAAGAGTCTGAGAATGACGGTTGTCCCTGTGCCACGTTTTCCTGTGGGTTCTGTGGTTTCTGTGGTTTTTCCGGTTCTTCAGGCTCTGTTGTATCATCTACAAGTTTTACCTGAAAATCACAGCAACTTACATTTGGGTACTTGCTTACTTTTGTTACGCTTAATTTAACGTAACGACCTTCCACAGTATGATCCAATTTTACTTCTGTTTTTCTTGTTGTGTTTCCTGTTTTCTCTGCTACAGGTTTACCCCAGTCTGTTGTACTGTCTGAAACATAGATTTTGAAATCTGTTCCATATTCCGTATCACTTTCCCAGAGCATCGAGAAGTAATTCATGCTTTTCTTTGCTCCTAAATCAACATACGCCCACTGTTCCGGTGCTGCCTCTGCTGACCAACGGCTTTCTTGATTCTCATCTGTCAAATTAGATTTTGGGAAATTTGCATGGTCTGAACTTGCTGTTACCGTTTTACCTAACGCTAAATTATCATTTGCTTTTGGCGCTTTTGTTTCGGCAAAAATTGTTACATTCCCTGTAACTGCCAATGACATACTTAGTGCTAAGGCAAGTACCTTTTTCTTCCACTTTTTCATTTTCTTTTTCCTTCCTTTTTACTTTTTAGCAAGGTTTCCATAAAATGCCTGCTTGTTAAAATAATAGCAAATTTTCCAGAAAATGTACACTCTTTTTTTCATCTTGCACAAAAAGTTTCCATATATTATAATTATACTTATGAAATTTACTAAAGGAGAGTTTATGATGAGAAATCCGCATTAGATTTTCATTATTTCATTACATACAATTTAATACGAAAGGACATGAAAATGAAACATAGAAATATAACCACACTAAAACATATTTCTTTGTTTGGAGGATTAATTTTTTATGCACCTGTTGCATTGCTTGTCCGTACAAGAATGGGAATTACCTATTCTCAGTTTTTTGTGTTGCAAGCAGTGTTATCAATCAGTATTTTTGTTTTTGAAATACCTTGCGGATATATCACCGATAAAATAGGCTATCAAAAAACACTTATCTTGAATAGCCTTTTTACGTTTCTTGCAAGAATATGTATGGTCTTTGCCGGAAACTTTCCACTGTTTTTTATAGAGGCTGTATTGGAAGGAATTTCTATTGCATTCTATTCCGGAACAATGTCCGGTTATCTGTATCAACTGTCCGAAGAACATTTTGCCTTTTCGCTTTCTGTCGTAGATAACTATTCTAACTTAGGATTTATTTTATCTACACTTACATTCCCTTACATTTATTCCGCATGGGGAATTGACGGATTACTCGTACTAACTGCACTTTGTTCTTTCATCGGATTTTTACTGGCTTTTCACCTTCCAAATGAAAAAAGACATCCTGTCAAAAAGAAAATTTCGTTTTCTTTTCATTTGACAGATATTCCTATCAGCCTTTTTATTGGAATTATTAATATTAGTTTTCTTATTATTAACTTTTTCTATATCGGAATTTTAACTCAATTCCATATGGATGAACGTTATATGAGCATACTGATTTTACTCTATACGACAATACAGTTAAGTGTATCGAAACTTACACAAAAATTTGGTGAAAATAATTTATTCAAAAAAATTTACGTCTGCTCAGGGATGTGCATTTTTTGTATTTTTTCTATTTCTCTTTGCCGCAGCCGTGCTATATTTTTTCCGATGCTGATACTTCCAACCCTTTTATCACTTTTAAATGTTTATTTTGAAAAATATCAAAACAACTATATCGACTATCGGGGATACGGACAACATCGGGCGACCATTTTATCCTGTTATAATATGAGTGCAAATATTATAGAAGTTTTCTTTCTACTTGGCTCTGCAAAATTAGAAAAAATAAACGTGTTTGATATATTCACAATGTTAGGATGTATCTTTAGTATTATCCTTATTTTTATATTGATTTTCCAAGCAAGAAAAAAATAATGCAAAACGCATGAGATTTCTTTTCCAAGAAATTTCATGCGTCTTTTTATGTAATTACCATATATGCATAAAATGCTGCATTCCAAGTGTCACTGCCGTAATACCGACCCAGCATGACATTCCGAGTAAAATCGGACGCCCGCCACTTTTAACCAGTTTTACAATATCCGTATTAAATCCAATGGCAGCCATAGCCATAACAATAAAGAATTTTGATAACTCTTTCAGCGGATTAAACATTGTCGCAGGCACACCCATAGATGTAGCAACCGTTGTAATCAAACTTGCCCCGATAAAGAAAAGAATAAAAAATGGGAAAACTTTCTTCAGTGATACTTTCTCTCCACTTTCATTTTCTGCTTTTCTTGCTCTCATAAATGCCAACACAAGTGTAATCGGAATAATTGCCAATGTTCTTGTTAGTTTTACCGTTACCGCTTTATCCAACGTCTGACTTCCCAATTGATACATACTGTCCCATGTGGACGCCGCCGCAGTAACTGAAGAAGTATCATTTACCGCTGTCCCCGCAAATATACCGAACGCCTCACCTGATGTTGTTGAAAATCCAAGTCCTGTTCCAAGCATCGGAAAAATCAATGCTGCTAATACATTAAATAGAAAGATAACCGAAATTGCCTGTGCAACTTCCTCCTCTTCCGCATCAATAACCGGCGCTGTCGCCGCAATGGCAGAACCTCCACATATAGATGAGCCTACACCGATTAATGTAGAAATCTTAGTCGGCACACGCATTACCCTGTGCATAATGTATGCGATAATTAGTGAAGTACTGATTGTACAAATAATAATCGGTAACGACTGTTTTCCCGTCTGCATCACAACTTTTAAATTCATTCCAAATCCGAGAAGAACAACTGCATACTGCAAAATTTTCTTCGATGTAAATTTCACTCCCGATTCAAATGCTGTTTTATTTTTTACTAAAAGAGCCAAAATCATTCCGATAATAATAGCAAACACCGGACCGCCGATAATGGCAAATTTTTTTCCTAACATACTGGACGGCACTGCTATTGCAAGACAAAGCAATAAGCCTTTCCAATTCTTTTCTATAAACTTCATCTGTTCCCTCCTATTTCGCTAAATGTACTCCCGCTACTGTTCCATCTGCAACAGCCGTAGATACCTGACGCACCTGTTTCACTCGAATATCTCCTGCCGCATAAACACCTTCAATCTCTGTTTCCATATTTTCATCAACCGGAATAAATCCGTTTTCCAACTTCAATTCTGTATATAATTCCGTGTTTGGTGTCGTTCCTGCATAAACGAAAATGCCACATCCCGAATCAGAAATCGTTTCTATTGCACCGGTCTTTTCATCAGAAATTTCCAACGATTCCACTTTATCCACTCCATACACCGCATGAAGTCTTGAACCTAAACGAAGTTTCATATTTGGTGTTCTTGCCACCTTCTCTCTAAATTCTGCAATGCATCCAAGCGTTTCTTCAAAATGGATAATCGTTACCTGTTCAGCATATTTTGACAAATATAATGCCTCTTTTACCGCTCCGTCTGCACCACCTACAACGTAAACATTCTTGCCCTGATATTTTTCTCCATCTCTCTGTGCATTCATGCCCATTCCTTTTCCGGCAAGTTCCTTTTCTCCGATAATACCAAGTTTTCTAGGAGTTGTTCCATTTGCCAAAACAATTTTTTTCGCTGAATAAGCCTTATCCTCTGTATAGATTTTCTTCACTTCTCCCGTAAGTTCAACTCGTTTTACTTCACCATATGCGATTTCAATTCCTGCACTTTCTGCCTGCTCTTTCAAGCGATTCGCAAAAGTGACTCCTGTTTCTTCTGACATAATCCCTGCATAATGCGTAACCGTAGAAACTTTTCCAATCAATCCGCCTACAATATTTTTCTCCACAATCAACACTTTTTTCCCTCTGCTCACTGCGTAAATTCCTGCACTGATTCCTGCCGGACCTGCACCGATAATCACAACATCATACATCATAACTATTTCCTCTTTTCTTTTTTATCTTTAATGTGTTCCTCTTGCTCATACTATATACCCGTATAAGCATTTTGTAAAATTATAATTATTGATACTACCATAAATATATGTTATTGTTATTTTATTAAACTTTTAAGGAGGAAATTATGCTTGATTTTAGAATGGAAACTTTTTTAAAAGTATGTGAATATATGAATTTTACCCATGCCGGTGAAGCCTTAAATCTAACCCAGCCCGCTGTTTCCCAACACATTAAATATTTGGAAAAAAAATATGATTCCCCTCTGTTTATTCGTGATAAAAAACGTCTTCTTCTCACACCGGCAGGGGAAATCCTGCGTTCTGCTCTAGAAACAATGCGAAACGATGAAAGCACATTAAAAAAACGCATGAAAGAAAGTCTGGCAGGAAAAAACATTCTCACATTTGGTGTCACAATGACTATCGGAGAATACGCTCTCGTTCCTGCTCTTACAAAATTAATTAAATCCCACGCGAATACCGATTTTCATGTCCGCTACGGAAATACTCAATCCCTTCTCAGTTATCTTTACGAGGGAAGTATTGATTTCGCCATTGTGGAAGGTTATTTTAAACCTGACAACTATAATACCCGTATTTATAAGACAGAAGAATATATTGCCGTTGCTTCCACGAAGCATATCTTTCAAAATCCAATACGGACACTCACAGATTTAACTTCTGAACGGCTGATTATAAGAGAACATGGTTCCGGAACAAGAGCAATTTTAACAAAAACACTCGCTATGAAAAATATGTCCGTCAATGATTTTCAACATATTGTGGAGGTTGAGAATATACATACAATCGTAAACCTTCTCCGGCAGGACTGCGGTATTTCTTTCTTATATAAAACAGCTGTGGAAGAAGAAATTGCTAAGGGAACTTTAATGCAAATACCTTTATCTGATTTTATGATTAAACACGATTTTACATTTCTATGGAATAAGGACAGTGTTTTTTCTGCAGAATACGAACAAATTTTCAAAGAATTGAAAGAGTATGAAGAATAGGAGGAAAATATAATGAACATTATAACAGAATGGGATTGTGCCGCTGCTAAATATATGGAGCAACAAGAACAGTCTTTCTTTGTATCAATCAACAAACAAATCATTATGAAATGATTTCCTCAGTTAAACAATCAAAATATTTTGGATTTAGGTTGTGGATATGGAGTTTATACAAATTACTTTAGAACCGTTAATGCAAATGCTATAGGTATAGATGGGTCTAAAGAAATGTTAAGACTTGCCAGAGAACAGTATCCGGACTGTCATTTTCAGTTCGCTGATTTAAGCCAACCGCTTCCTTTTTCTGATAATAGTTTCGATCTGCTTTTCTGTAATCAGGTTTTAATGGACATTGAAAATATAGACCTTGTCTTCTCCGAATGTCAACGAATATTAAAGAAAGATGGTATTTTCTACTATGCAATTGTCCACCCTGCATTCTACGACTCAGAGTGGATTGAAGATGAAACCCATTTTAAATATGCGAAAATAATCTCTAATTACATTAAACCATATCAATTTAAAAACACTTTTGGGGGTGAAACAACACATTTTCATCGTTCTTTATCCTATTACTTAAATGCGGCATCTGAAAATGGATTTATGCTTGTACATACGGAAGAACCTGTTACATATGACGGTAAAACAAAAACAAATGATTTACCTTTGTTCTTTATTGCAGAGTATAAGAAAATTTAAAATAGAATTGCAAAAAAGGGATTGCCTAAGCAATCCCTTAATTTATACGCATTATTAATTATTCTACGATTGTAGCAACACGTCCTGAACCTACTGTACGTCCACCTTCACGAATAGCGAAACGTAATCCCTGTTCCATAGCAACTGGGTGAATAAGTTCGATTGACATTTCTACGTTATCTCCAGGCATGCACATTTCTGTACCTTCTGGTAAGTGGCAAACACCTGTTACGTCAGTTGTTCTGAAGTAGAACTGTGGTCTGTAGTTGTTGAAGAATGGTGTATGACGTCCACCTTCATCTTTTGTTAATACGTAAACCTGAGCTGTGAATTTTGTATGACATGTAACACTACCTGGTTTAACAAGAACCTGTCCTCTTTCGATTTCTGTTCTCTGAACACCACGAAGTAATGCACCGATGTTATCACCAGCCTGAGCTTCGTCAAGAAGTTTACGGAACATTTCGATACCTGTTACTACAACTTTACGTGTTTCTTCTTTGATACCAACGATTTCAACTTCGTCAGATACATGAAGTGTACCACGTTCAACTCTACCAGTTGCAACTGTACCACGTCCTGTGATAGAGAATACGTCTTCTACTGGCATTAAGAATGGTTTGTCTGTATCACGTTCTGGATCTGGGATGTAGCTATCAACAGCATCCATAAGTTCCATGATTTTATCTCCCCATTCTCCGTTTGGATCTTCAAGTGCTTTAAGAGCAGATCCCTGAACGATTGGAGTATCATCTCCTGGGAATTCATATTCGTCTAATAACTCACGAATTTCCATTTCTACTAATTCTAATAATTCTTCATCGTCTACCATGTCACATTTGTTCATGAATACTACGATGTAAGGAACACCTACCTGACGAGAAAGTAAGATATGTTCTCTTGTCTGAGCCATAACACCGTCAGTAGCAGCAACTACAAGGATAGCACCGTCCATCTGAGCAGCACCTGTGATCATGTTTTTAACGTAGTCAGCATGACCTGGGCAGTCTACGTGAGCGTAGTGACGTTTTTCTGTTTCATACTCAACGTGTGCTGTAGAGATTGTGATACCACGTTCTCTTTCTTCTGGAGCTTTATCGATGTTCTCGAAATCTACTTTTGTGTTACCTTCAACTCTTTCAGCTAATACTTTAGTAATAGCAGCTGTTGTTGTTGTTTTACCATGGTCAACGTGTCCGATTGTACCAATGTTACAATGTGGTTTACTTCTTTCAAATTTAGCTTTAGCCATTTTGAATAATCCTCCTTAATTCTATCGCCCCTTTTATAAGGGGCGTATTATTTATTTTATTGTTTACTCGGTTATCTCTGATTATATTTCAAATCATACAGTTTTTCAAGTGTTTTTATTGTTTTTCATAGGATAAAACAATAGTTTTTCCTATTTTTCTTTGTTTGCTAATACTTTTTCCTGTACGTTCTTTGGAACTGGCTCATATTTCTCGAAGAACATTGAGTAGTTACCACGTCCCTGTGTTCTTGAACGTAAGTCTGTAGAATATCCAAACATTTCTGATAACGGAACGTATGCACGTACGATTTTTCCACCGCCTAAATCGTCCATACCTTCGATACGTCCACGACGAGAGTTGATATCACCGATAACATCTCCCATGTATTCTTCCGGCATTGTTACTTCTACCTTCATGATTGGCTCAAGAAGTACAGGAGCAGCTTTTGCCATAGCATCTTTAAATGCTAAAGAACCGGCAATGTGGAATGCCATTTCACTTGAATCGACTTCATGGTAAGAACCATCATAAACTGTTGCTTTAATACCTACAACAGGGAATCCGCCAAGCATACCGGATTTCATTGCTTCTTCAATACCTTCTCCTACTTTTGGAATGTATTCTTTTGGAATTGCTCCACCTACTACTGTAGATTCAAAGAAGAATGTCTGTTCACCATTAACGTCTGTTGGTTCAAATTTAACTTTACAGTGTCCGTACTGTCCACGTCCACCTGACTGTTTTGCATACTTGCTGTCAACATCAACTGATTTTGTGAATGATTCTTTGTAAGCAACCTGAGGTGCACCTACATTTGCTTCTACCTTAAATTCACGAAGAAGTCTGTCTACGATGATTTCAAGATGAAGTTCACCCATACCTGCGATGATTGTCTGTCCTGTTTCGTGATCTGTGTGAGCACGGAAAGTAGGATCTTCTTCTGCAAGTTTTGCTAAGGATTCACCAAGTTTACCCTGAGATGCTTTTGTTTTTGGTTCAATAGCTAACTCAATAACAGGTTCTGGGAATTCCATAGATTCAAGAATTACCGGATGCTGTTCATCACAGATTGTATCTCCAGTTGTAGAGAATTTAAATCCGATTGCAGCAGCAATATCTCCTGAATATACTTTATCAAGTTCTTCTCTCTTATTTGCATGCATCTGTAAGATACGTCCAACACGTTCTTTTTTACCTTTTGTTGCATTTAACACATAAGAACCTGAGTTCATTGTTCCAGAGTAAACTCTGAAGTATGCTAATTTACCTACGAATGGGTCAGTCATAATTTTGAATACTAACGCTGAGAAAGGTCCTTCGTCAGAAGATTCTCTTACAACATCGTTTCCGTCTTCATCAACACCCTGAATTGCAGGAACGTCAAGTGGTGAAGGCATAAATTCGATAACTGCATCAAGAAGTTTCTGTACACCTTTATTTCTGTAAGCAGTACCACAGCATACCGGAACTGCATCACAGTTACAAGTTCCTTTTCTTAACGCTGCTTTTAACGCTTCAGTTGACGGTTCTTCTCCTTCTAAGTATTCCATCATTAAGTCATCGTCTAATTCGCAGATTTTTTCTACTAATTCTGTACGATATAATTCAGCATCATCTTTCATATCTTCAGGAATGTCTGTAATAGAAATATCATCACCTTTATCATCATTGTAGATGTATGCTTTCATTTCAAATAAGTCGATAATTCCTTTGAATTCATCTTCTTTTCCGATTGGTAACTGAATGCAGATTGCATTTTTACCTAATCTTGTTTTAATCTGTTCTACTGCTCCATAGAAGTTTGCACCTAAAATGTCCATTTTGTTGATGAAAGCCATTCTTGGTACGTTGTATGTGTCAGCCTGACGCCATACGTTTTCTGACTGTGGTTCAACTCCACCTTTAGCACAGAATACACCTACTGCACCGTCAAGTACACGGAGTGAACGTTCAACTTCTACAGTAAAGTCAACGTGTCCCGGAGTATCAATGATATTGATACGGTGTTCTAAAGCACCTGCTTTAGGTTTGCAGTTTTCCTGTAATGTCCAGTGACAAGTTGTAGCAGCTGAAGTGATTGTGATACCTCTTTCCTGCTCCTGAGCCATCCAGTCCATTGTAGCAGTACCTTCATGAGTATCACCAATTTTATGGTTAACACCAGTATAGTAAAGAATACGTTCTGTAGTTGTAGTCTTACCGGCATCAATATGTGCCATAATACCAATGTTTCTTGTTCTCTCTAATGGATATTCTCTTCCAGCCAAGACTTTTTCCTCCTATATTAGAAACGGTAGTGAGCAAATGCTTTATTTGCTTCTGCCATTTTGTGCATGTCTTCTTTCTTCTTCACAGATGCACCTGTATTGTTTGCTGCATCAAGAAGTTCGTTTGCTAATCTTTCTTCCATTGTTTTTTCTCCTCTTTTACGAGAATACAATGTAATCCAACGAAGTGCTAATGCCTGTCTTCTGTCTGCTCTTACTTCGATAGGTACCTGATATGTCGCCCCACCGATACGTCTTGCTTTAACTTCAAGTACTGGCATAATATTGTTCATCGCTTCTTCGAATACTTCGATAGCTGGTTTGTCAGATTTTTCAGCAATTCTTTCAAATGCTCCGTATACAATTTTCTGTGCTACACCTTTCTTACCATCTAACATAATGTTGTTGATAAGTTTTGTAACCACTTTATTATTGTACATTGGATCCGCTAATACGTCTCTTTTTTGTGTATGTCCTTTACGTGGCACGGTCCTTCCCTCCTTAATCATGTTTTTGAAACTTTCGTTTCTGTTAAATTAATTCATCGGTACTCACATGTGTCTATGAAATATGAAACACCCTGCTCAGTGTCGTGCATACCGCACACTCGCTTTGCAGGTGTGCCTGATTGCTAAGTTTGCTTACGCTCACTAAGCACTCAATGCATGTGTTATCGTGCGGGACTTTATTCTTAACCCGCAACCAACAGGAATCATAGTTCTGTTTGTGATAACGATTTTAGTTACTTTGTTTTTATTTTGCGTCTTTTGGTCTTTTAGCTCCGTATTTAGAACGAGCCTGACGTCTTTTTGCAACACCTGCTGTATCAAGTGTTCCACGTACGATATGGTATCTTGTACCTGGTAAGTCTTTTACTCTACCACCACGGATAAGAACAACGCTATGTTCCTGAAGATTGTGTCCTTCTCCTGGAATGTAACTTGTTACTTCGATACCGTTAGAAAGACGAACTCTGGCGATCTTTCTAAGAGCTGAGTTAGGTTTTTTAGGTGTTGCTGTTTTAACTGCTGTACAAACACCTCTCTTCTGTGGTGCAGAAGCGTCAGTTGCTTTTTTTCTTAAAGAGTTGTATCCCTTCTGTAATGCTGGTGCTGTAGATTTTTTAACAGCAGTCTGACGTCCTTTTCTTACTAACTGATTGAATGTTGGCATTCCTTTCACCTCCTATGAATACTGTTTTGGTTGCCGAGTATTAGTTACTCAATATTTATACGCACTAAAAAAACTACGCTTTTATGCGTACTTGATTAGTTTATTACTAACTTTTCTAAAAGTCAACCCCATATACACAAAAAAGTAGGGTTTTTCCTACTTTTTTATGCTAATCCATATGATTTCGATATTCGTTGGCTGAAATTCCTTCAACTTTCTTAAACACTCTTGAAAAATGAGCAAAATCGAGGAAACCTACCTCTCTCGCCACATCTCCTATACGAAGCGAAGAATCTTCCAGCAGTTTTTTTGCACGCTTAATTCTTGTATCATTTAAAATTTCCGAAAAACTTTTCTTCATTTCCTTATTCAACAGTTTGCTCAAATGCCACTGGCTGACATAAGTTTTCTCTGCAACGTCCGGCAGAGTTAATTTCTCATTATAATGTTCATCAATATATTTCATGGCATTTTTTACGATAAAAGAATTTGCAGTTTCATGCGGTTCAACTAAAATATGTTTTTTCTTTAAATTTTCCGTCATAGTTTCTACCGCTTCTTCTATCTCTTTCATACTTGATGGTTTCAGTAAAAATCTTGTCACACCTAAATTTACCGCCTGCTGTGCATAATCAAAATCTCGGTATCCCGTAAGTATACTGATTTCCATATCTTCAAACTCTGATTTTAATCCCGCAATCATCGTTAATCCGTCCAATTCCGGCATGGAAATATCACAGAATATCATGTTAGGTTTATACTCCTGAATCAATTCTCTCCCCTCGTACCCGTCATTAGCAGTTGCCACAACTTCGCAATTCCATTTTTCCCATGAAATGCTTTTGGACAACCCTTCCACTATAATAGGTTCGTCGTCGATTATCATCACTTTGTACACTTCTCACACCTCTGTTTATGTCTTACCTTCCCATGTCTTTACCGCTCTATTATATAGATACCGTTGGCATTTGTCAAAATTTTATCATTTTCTGTCTTTTTCCAATTGCAACGCTTCATTCAATAAAGTTTCCGCATCTTTCCTCCCCGCTGACACATCCACTGCTCCCTCTATAATCTTCTGATAGGCCTCCGGACAAATGCGTGAATCAGTAGGGGTATTCAAAGATGTCGCTCCATCGCTTAATGTTTTTCCCGCTTCCACAATCGAAGTTAACCCCTTGTCCGCACTTCCTTTAAATGTAGCAATTCCGTTCCCACTCCAGTATCTCTCAAGAGATTTTTTTGTCGTATGCGCCTCCACAAAGCGCACAGCCAACTCTCTTTTCTCTGGATTATCCCACGCCCTTTTTGTTATATAAAATCCAGTAGAAATTCCGGTAATCAATGCGCCTTTTTGTGCTTTCTGTTCTCTCACTCCCGGAAATGCAACCACGGTCACTTTATCCGTCATTCCCGCTTCCGCAAGACTGCCCACATACCACGAACCTTCCAACTGCATTGCCGCCTTTCCTTCCTGAAAAAGTTGTATAGCACAGTTATCTGTAAATACATCCGTATCTTCCGGAAATGCTCCCATATCTCTTAACTCCTTTAATGTGTCAAATGCTTTTATCCATGTTTTCGGCGCTTTTTCCGGAATATTTACATATTCTTCCTCTCCCGCCGTATACAAAAGTAAATGTTCTATCCAATAGTGAGGCATATGCCCTAAAGATACCGCCACTGGCACAATTCCGTTTTTCTTAAAAATACGAACCGCCTTCACAAACGATTCCCAATCTGTTGGCAGTTTGACATGATATTTAGCAAATAATTCCTTATTACAAAAAAGCCCTTCCCAATATCCTGTTGTCGGAACCGCTCTCAATACCCCATCCTTATTTCGTACCGCTTCTAACGCTATATCAAGCGTATCTTCCGCATATTCAGGATATTCTTTTCTAATTTCCTCCAACGAAATAAGTTTATTTGTAGATAAAATCGACTCTCCTGCGGAATCTGTAAAAAACTGAATAACATCCGGTTCATTTCCAACCGCAAAACTTACCGCCACTTTCGTTTTCCACTCCTCATCACAAATCTGAGAATCATCTTCAATTGTAACATTTTCATGTTCCTTCATAAATTTTTCGTTAATATCCTGATAAACTTTTGCACCGGGTGTTGTTCCTCCAAACATCGAAACTGTTTTTAAAACAATTTCTTTCTTCCCCTCTTCCTTTTTCACCCTACTCTCACATCCTACAATTAATAATAGAACAAGTGTGCAGACAACAGCCAGAAAGCCCACTCTCTTTCCACTCATTTCCATTCTTTCTCCTCTCTCATTTTCGTCATTTCAATCTGAACTCGTTGTTTTGTTTCTTCCTCATCTTCCGGTTCCCATTCATACGGAATGACAATTTTAAAACTCGTATTCTCATCGTTAACATCTATGTCCAGACCATACTCCCGACCATAAATTAATTTAATCCTTTCATTGACATTACGAATTCCCAATGAAGTATGTTTCCCTACTCCTCTTACCTCTTCCGGTGATCCGTATAAAATGTTATGAATTTTCGCCCTTTCCTTATCGCTTACTTTTCCCGATGAATTAACAACTTCAAGAAAAACTTTATTCTTGTCCCGATATATCCTTATTTTAATAATTCCTTTTTTTACACGCTCAATTCCATGTATAACCGCATTCTCCAAAATAGGCTGCAATACAAGTCGGGGAACTTTTACATCTAATACAGATTCATCAATCTCTTTTTCAAAATCAAGTCTTTGGCCAAATCTTTTTCGTGTGATAAACAGATATGCCTCCGAACATTTCAGTTCTTCTCTTAACACTGTCAATTTCTGATTTTCTCTGTTCATTCGATAATCCATAACTGTTCCTAATGCCTCAATCATTTCCGAAACAGCAATATCACCGCTCATTCTCGCCTGCCAGTTCATCATTTCCAATGTATTATTAATAAAATGCGGATTAATCTGTGTCTGTAATGCCAAAATTTTCGCATCTTTTCTTGCCATTTTCTCATCATACGCATAATCAAACAGATATTTCACCTTCTTAGACATATTATTGAAAGAGTCTACAAGATAATCAAACTCCTTATTAGGCATATCGTCCACTTCAAGCGTCGCTCCTAATTCTCCGCTTTCAATTTCTTTGGATACTCGAACCAATTCATGAATAGGTATGCCTATTTGTTTCTGCAAAAAATAAAACACCCCCATCATCACTGGAAGCATCGCCATAAATATAATAGAAATCACTCTGTAAAATTCGTACAATCCCGAATATGCTTCTTGTGCATTTACAAGAAAAACCACCCCCATATTGTAATAATTATATTTTTTTAAATTCATATAGGCATTATATCTCCAGTCTTTTACCACAAACAGTTCACTTTCTTTCGATTTATGATACTGATTGAACATTTTTTGAATAATTTCTTTCTGTCCCTTTGTTCCTATATTTCCATGAATCTGTACCAAATCAGGATTTTCTCCAATGCTAAGCGCAACATTTTCTTTTTCATGCATTTCCAATCCGTGAAATAATTTTTCAATATCTATTTCCGCTACAAGCGTACCATACTTTTCATAATCGAACACGGTATACAAATTACGGACAATAAACAGTCGTCCGTTAATGATACGCAACTGTATATTTGACGTATCTTCTTGACGAATTTCTTTGATTTCTGGTTCTATATAATCGATATATTCATCAAACTGATATTTTACTTTTAAAGTGTGTGTAAGCATATGAGGGGTATCCACTTCATAGAAAGCAAACATTTTAAATCTCCTGTCTAAATTAAACTGTTGTTTAGATAAAATCGTAATCATATCTATCAACTCAATTTTTGTTTTAATTCCTTTTTTATATTCTCTCCACGCTTCTTCACAACTTCTCTCATAAGAAATCTGAAGACAGTTTTCTATCAAATCATCCAACCTTCCCGATACAAGAGAAGACATATTCTGCATTTCATTTTCTATCATCATATCCGTACGCTTTGTAATTTCAATTCTGTAAGAAAGTACTGTAAATACAAATACTGTAACAACAGGCAATACCCAGCACATAATAATCAAAACAAGAATCCGATTTCTTATAGACGATTTTCTCTTTCGTTTTTTCTTCATTTAATTTTTCCTTTAATTCTATATTTTTAGACAAAAATAGAGCCTGCCTCCGTTTTATCAACATCAGACAGACTCATTCTTTTTAAGCTAAAATTGCTTTCAACAATTCCCATACATTTTTAATAGACTGTTTTGAAACTCTTTCATTTGGAGTATGTACATCAAGCATATCAGGACCTATAGATAAAATATCTGCATCTTTTATTTTCTCCGCCCAATATCCACATTCCAATCCTGCGTGTATCGCCTCAATTCTAGGTTCTTTTCCAAATAACTCTCTATATTTCTGCGTGGCAATTTCACGGAGTTTGGAATTCTCCTTATACTGCCAGCCCGGATACTCGCCAGACCATTCACACTCCATTCCTAAAACATCAACTATTGTCTGTATACGGTTGACTAAAAACTGTTTCTGTGTTTCCACTGAACTTCTAAGCGCTGAATGAAATAACAGATATCCGTCCTTTTCCTCCATACATCCTGTGTTTACGGAAGTCTGCACAAGTCCTTCGACTGCTGCAGACATATGTATAACACCTTGCAGCATAAGTAACAAAAATTCTTTCAATGTTTTCGCCGTCTTTTCTGTAAATACTTCACAATCTGATACTGTCTTTTCCTCACTGACAATAATTTCTACATTATCTGCAGGTAACAATTCATTTTTTAATTCTTTTTCCAACTCTGCAATTGCTTCTTTCACTTTAGAAATCTGTTCTGCTTTCACATAACATACAATTTCTCCCACACTTGCAATCGCATTAAATTTTCCGATAGAATCCGCTTTTCCTATTCTCACATTATATTTTTCAAGACACAGCAACACTCTTCCAAGCAATTGAATGGCATTTCCTCGTTCTAACTGAATTTCCATACCGGAATGTCCACCTTTTAAGCCTCCTATATAAATATGAAGAGGTACAAGCGCTTCTTCTATTTTCTCTCTTTCTACAGGAAGTTTTATACACGCACCGACGCCGCCTGCACATCCGCTACAAAACATTCCTTCTTCTTCCGAATCAAGATTAATAACCCTTGTTCCTTCCAATTCGGAAATATCAACAGACTTGCCACCTAGTAATCCTATCTCCTCTTTAGATGTAAAAATAAACTCCAGTGGCGGATGCGGAATATCTTCAGACGCCATAAGCATCATTCCATACGAAATCGCAACTCCATTGTCTGCTCCTAACGTCGTCCCGTTTGCACGTAAAAACACACCGTCATCAACGACTTCAATCCCATCTTGATAACAATGCTCTATTCCCTGTGCGACAACATACACCATATCCATATGTCCCTGCAAAATAATTGTTTCACGATTTTCCATTCCTTCGGTTGCCGGTTTTTTCACCAACACATTGTAATCTTCATCCTGTTTTGCCCAAAGTCCCAATTCTTTTGCAAATTTTATAAGATAGTCACTGACCGCCTTCTCATCTCCCGACTGTCTTGGGATAGTTGAAAGTTCTTTAAAATATGAAATAATCTTCTCTGTTTCCATTCTTTTTCCCCCTGTATTTTATACAATATTGCAAGATTTTCTTTTCTGTCCTGCACACTTCTTTTTTCTCTGTATTCCTTTAAAAATAATCTCCTTTCATGCTTTTCCTTTTCTTTCTTGTATTATACCTTTATTTTACAATAAATTCCACCTATTTTCATTTCTCCCAATATTTTAACAAATAATGCCAAGAATTGTCATGGTATGTTGTCTTTTTTTGCACTATAATAAATAAATGAAAGAAAACATGTTGGGGATTTCGTTTCCAACAGAAAAGGAGAGTATTATGTTAAAACTAAATACCGCAGTAGCCTCAGTAGTAAACGGGCAATTGCAGAGTAATGAACCTTGTGTCATTCAATTAAATCTTGAAATTTCTAAAGATAGCATCTTAGAACTGTTAAGCAGATTGAGTAAAGGAAAATCTTTAGAGATAAATGAGGTTCAACAAACAAATGATAATACCTTAACTTCTCAAATTACATCAATCATTCATGAAATCGGTGTTCCGGCACATATTATGGGATACCGCTATCTGAAAGATGCCATCTCTTTGGCAATAAAAGAGCCTGACAGTATCACAGCAATTACTAAAGTCATTTATCCTGAAGTCGCTTCAAAAAATCATACGACTCCAAGTCGGGTAGAGCGTGCTATCCGTCACGCCATTGAAGTTGCATGGTCAAGAGGAAATATGGATGTACTAAACCATTTCTTCGGTTACACTGTAAGTGCCGATTCCGGACGTCCTACAAATTCAGAATTTATTGCTCTTGTTGCTGACTATATCTGTTTGAAATCTCAGAACAAAAGCATTTCACTTCACTAATTCCAAGAAATAAATATCCACCCGCC
>NZ_BAAHSI010000013.1:0-6524 GCF_054601575.1 Faecalimonas canis
TCTAGGTATTTCCTTTTTTGTGTTGCTACAAGTTCTATCAAGTTATTTACAGATGAGATGAATAGAAATATCCGAATTAAATATAAAATTCTTTAAGCAATTCATATGTAACCACCTCCTTAGATAAATATTCTCCGTTTGGATGACATCATAGAGGATTTGTTTCAACGAAGAATTTTTGAACACGAAACTAAAAAAGGTGAAAAATTTATAGATAAGAATTGAGAGAAAATAGAGGTTTTGACAGACTAAAAAAAGTCTGTTATATTTTAATAGAAAAAAGGTAAAAAAACTCATTGATAATATAACGCCCATAAGAGAGGGAGAAAGAGGGTATTTATGTTTAATGTTTTAGATAAATTTTCAGAGTTATTCCCAGAGGTTGAACCAATGGGTTTTTATCGTTTTATGTTTCCGAAAGGTAGTTTTGAAGAAAAGGGTATATATGAGTCAGGGAAATATAATGGGATAGTTGTTGAGGTCACGGATGAAAAGATAAATGGTAAGCAGAAGATTTTTCGTCATACGGTTACAGATGATTTAGAGATATTGGATGAATTGTTGCAGAGAGATAATTTTTGTATTATGTCTCCAATCTCTTATATAGGCAAATCGAGGAAAAGTGAGAATGCCCGATTGATGTATGCTATGGCAATAGATGTTGATGGTGTTGTGAATGAGAAGTGTTTTAATGTGCTTATGAAGCAGATTGAGAATGGGGAGAATTTGAAAGCGTTTGTATGGGGACTGCCAAAACCAACTTTTTTAGTGGCAAGTGGTACGGGTGTGCATATTTATTATGTGTTTGAAGAGCCAATCCCTCTGTTTCCTAATATTGTGACAGAATTGGAGAAATTAAAGAGACGATTGACGTGGCAGGCATGGACACAGGGTGCTTCTGTGTTACATGATAACGTGCAGTATGAAAGTCTTTTTCAAGGGTTTCGGGTAGTGGGAACGATTACTAAGAAAAAGACTAAAACAAGAGCATTTCTGTACGGCGAAAAAGTGGATATAGAGTACCTTAATTCCTTTGTTCCAGAAGAGTATCAAGCAACAGAATTTACATACAAAAGCAACCTTACGTTACAGCAAGCGAAGAAGAAATATCCAGATTGGTATGAAAAAAGAATTGTGCAACGGAAACCCAAAGGCACATGGACGTGTAATCGTGCCTTGTATGATTGGTGGATAAGACAGATTAAAGGAGGTGCAACAGAGGGGCATAGATATTGGTGTGTAATGACACTTGCCACTTATGCGAAGAAATGTGCCATTCCGTATGAGGAACTTGTGCGGGATTCTATAGACCTATTACCGTTCCTTAACTCGATTGGGGGTGAATTTACCCTTGAGGATACTATGCACGCTTTAGAGGCGTATAATGACAGTTATATGACTTATCCCATAGATACGATTATAAGTCGTACAGATATTAAGATTGAGAAGAATAAGCGGAACGGTAGAAAAAGAAAAGACCATATTGTGTTAATGAATACAATGAAATCCTTAAAAAAGCAGTTAGGAGAGGAAGTGGCAGAGGGCAGACCCGATAAGGCGAAAGTTGTCACAGAGTGGCAAGAAAGAAATCCTAAAGGAAGAAAGGTAGATTGTATCAGAGAGACTGGCTTATCAAAACCAACAGTGTATAAATGGTGGAAATAAGGAATACTTGAAATACCTATTTGCATATGCTATAATGCCAATAGGCAAGAATGAAAATGTATCCACGGGTACACAATAAGAAAAAGCCCCAGAGCGTCACCTCTGGGGCTTTTTTAGGCTAATTGTCACTGTCGTCTCCGTCTAACCATTTGCACACATAGTAAGCAACTATGCTTGCCACGAAAGAGACCAAGAATGAAAATATTGTTTCCACAAGTACACCCCCTTTCCGTTGTCGGATTGGGCGTGACAACGAAGATGATTATATCATACGAGTATAAATGTCACAATGTATAAATGTGATTACAAGATAAAAGCAACGTATTGACTTTTTATAAGAAAGGAGATAGTATCAATATTAATAAAAAGACTTAAAAGAGGTGAGAAGTATGGAAGAAAACTGGATTGGTGAAACTTTGGTACTCTATTTGGACACATATCATCAAGAAGAAAATGACAAAACAATAGACAAGTTGCAGGCAATATTGGATAGAGTTGGAGTAAAAATTGAAACACAATGTGAAAAAAGGGTAGCATATATTTCACGGAGAAAAGACTATATGGAAAAAAAGACAAGAAATGCAGGACGTCATAGAGTTAGGACTAATCATCCGATAACTTTGGAAGAAGTGGAAGAACTGATAGCAGAGAAGAATGCAGAAACAGTCGCAAAAGAACTTGGAATTAGTCGTTCTACATTATTCCGAAAAATAAAATATGCAAAGGAACAAAATGACCTGTTTCTTATGTAGTGTCAAAATTAATTAAATGTATTTGATATTGATGAAATCAGAAAACAAAAGAGGAAAAAATGAAAACGATTAAAGAAATGGCACAGATATGTGGGGTGTCGGAACAAGCAATAAGAGGGTGGTGTAGGCGAAACCATGTTGCGAAAGATGCGAAAGGAAGTTTCGCAATCAGCGAAAGCATAGAATACCGTATTTACGGGCATTATGGGGTTGATGTTGCGAAACCTGATGCGAAACTTGCGAAACCTGATGCGAAACCTACAGACACATTAAATGAGGCTATTATTGAGTTACTTCGTGATGAATTGGAATATAAAAATAAGCAGATAGATGAGTTGAATAAAAGGCTTACAGAGTGTCAAAAACTTTTAGACCAAGAGCAACAACTAAAAATGATAACGGAACAGAAAATGTTGCAAATGGAAGAAAAAGAACCCAATAAAGTATGGTGGAAGAAATTATTAGGAAAGTGAAGAAAAATATATGAAGTGAAACAGTGTCTTATTTAATTGATACATCGGTTGTTTTGAAAAACAGAATAATCGATAAGAGGGTGCGTGAATAAAAATATGTTTTTAAAGGCTTTATTTTCCTTTTTAACGAAGAAAAATAAAAGGTGCTAAACTTAGCACCTTTTATTTCGTTTAAGACGTTTTTGGGGCAGAATAGTCTGTTAAAAAGAGCATAAGGGAAAACTGTACCCAAAATGCCTTTTGGGCTAGGCAAAGCCTAGAATTTTCGTGTGCACACTATTCTTTAAGAAAACACGAAAAAGTATTGAAAATCATGTCATTTTTTCTTCAAAAACAAGTGTCACAATTAAATAAAATATTTACTGATGTGTATTCCAATAAAAAAGAAAAACACCTAAATGGCATCGGGCTACGATTGCCCCGTCAAATAGGTGTTTCCTGTGTAAAAGAGTGTATCAAAAAAATAGAAGAAAGACAAGTGTGGTATGTAAAGAATATATTTTTCTTTTATTTATGTAATCGGAGTTACTGTTTACAAGTGGTGGAAGTAGAGCATACTTGAAATGCCGAAAGGCATATGCTATAATGCCAGTAGGCAAGAAAGATGTGAGTGCTCATGTGGCACACAAAAAGCCCCGGAGGTCGCAACTCCGGGGCTTTTCTATTCCGTTCTGGGTGGGTGGCTTAATCCCAAGGCTGACTACCGATTACTTCTTTCTGTCCAGCCATTTGCAGATGTAGTAGGCGATTACACTTGCCAAAACAGAAAGAAAAAAAGATGTGAGTAATTCGCTCATGTGACTCACCCCCTTTCTCTACCTGTCTGGGGGTGGTAGCCTGTCAATTATATCACAGGGGCAGAAATGTCACAAGAAGTCATTTCCCCTTGTTTATTATCAGAGCCATAAGGAAAAGAGTGTCAAGGGCGGTCGAAAGACCGTAGCGTTTATCCTTGATACTCTTTTTTGTTGGCTATTATGCTGGAGGGGAAAATGTTTGCTTGCTCTGTTATTTCCTCAGATGAACTGAGTATTTGCTTTGGAATAAGAAAATAAAATGGAACGTATCATATATATTTTTATTTACAGATATGCAGGGGTGTTAGGGGATATTCTCCCCTAACAAGAAATGCCATTTTGTCCGACAAAATGCGTATCTTGCCAAGAACATACGGTTCTTGATGAATGTTTGATTGAAAAATGATTGATAAAATTACCTATAAATGAGTGAAAATAGAATGTGTATAATTGAAAAATAAATTGAAAAAACAGTAAAAAAGATGGATATGAACGATTATAAAATGTAAAATAGGTGTATATAGATGTAGAGGAATGATTAATAACAGATAAATAATAGCAAACAAATGATTAATAATTGAATATAATTGTTTTAAAGAGTAGAAATAGATGTATATAAATGATTTGCAGTTTATAAAGATTGTTTAATAAATATGTATAGATGATTAGCAATCGAATATGATTGAATTGAAGATGAGAAATAAGAGAATATAATGAATAGAAATTGAATATAAGTGATTAGAGAATGAATATGATTAAATAGTGAATGTATATAAATGATTAGAGAGTGAATAGGATTAAATAGCAGTTGACAAATAAATGTATATAAATGTATGATGAATGAAAAATGAACCATAGTGATAATATAGAGGAGGACTAGCAAAATGATTTTGAGAGAGAAATTAGTGTCTAAACGAGCAAATCATAAGGAAATAAATATGGAGTGGGTATACGATGAACTAGACAAGGGAAGAACAGTAAAAAGTTTGTCACAGGAATTAGGCGTGTCTGAAAGCACATTAAGAAGACGACACAAAGAGTATCAGGAAAAGGCAAAGGAACTTATTCTTCAGGAAGAGCAGGCAAAAGAAAAGCCATATTATGATTATACTTTTTAAAAATTGTAGAACGGAATAGAAAAGCCCGCGGAGTATATCCAGTGGGCTTTTGGTATCTTTATGACTAAAAAAGAGAAATATCTAAATGGCATCGGGCTACGATTGCCCCGTCGAATAGATATTTCTCCATGAAGTAATTGTATCAGATGATAACGAAAAAAGCAACAAATGATAACAATAATATCAAAATTAAATATAAACCCGAATGTGTTTTAAGTGAAAAATGTGCAATAAACTTATTGATAATCTAAGCCCCCTATAGCCTAAAAGGCTAACAGTCAGAGGGTAGTGGATATAGATATATTATATGTTTATGTGGATAGAAAACCCCCAAGAGATTGTTACTCTTGGGGGTTTTGTGCTAGTTGTCACTGCTATTGTGCATGAAAAGTTCCAGTTCTTAATCCAACATAGAACAAATAGGAAATTATAGAAAAGAAAAAGACTATTAAAGAAAATAAAGCAAGAACTAATAAAGTTCCTGAGCCAAATAATATATTAGAAGTTACTTTTTCTTTTTGTTCTTGTAAACGTTTGATTATTGGCAAAAGGAATGAGGACAATATACTTATAAACCATGTTACATAAAACAATGATAATATAAATAATGGAATAGTATCAGTATTGATTAGATTTATAGGTAGGAATGTAAAGCCTGACAAAATGGAAAAAATCAAACAAAATACTAATAATATGTATAAAACAAGAGAAAACATACGAATATATTTTTTTTCTTTCATTTTAAACCTCCTTTTTAAATTTTTTAAAATAATAACATTTAATATAGTGAAATTCAATAAAATCAGTTATAATAAAAGAAAATTTATTGTTTCAAAGGAGGAAAACAGATGAAAAAAATTGTATCAGTTTTAATGTTATTCAGTTTACTTTGTACACCTATTTCAGCACACGCAGAAGACAGGCTACTTATTTATCCTGATACTCAAAAGCAAATTGATAATTTGATTTCGGATAATGATGAAAATAAAGAATACATACAAGATGTTATTGGATTATTTAATTCGAAATCTAATATAACTTCTAAAGAATATAATGACTTATTATTAGATGTAATTTCTACTATAGAAAAACAGGATAGAAAGACAGACCAAGATTTAAACAATGCATACATAAAGATGGCGTCGGAAATATTATCAAGTGATCCATTTAAAGAGGCTTATGACAATGCCTGTAATCTATATTCTACAGGCATTTTACTAGTAATTGCTAAAGGTGCAAATCATACTGCTGATTATATGAAACATGCAGTCGTTCCATACGAAAAACTTGGAACTAGTTATAAACCATCGAATGTAACGCATAAAAAAGATAAATGGGCAGAAACTTTATGTACAAATGAAGCATTTACTGCTGAGGTTACTACAAAATTTGAAAATGAAATTTTAGCAACAGGGGACGATTATGGTGTTGTAGATGGTCACTTTTATTTTACGTCTAAAAATTCACCGTTAGATGCATTTACAGCATTACATGAGGTAGATTATGCAGTTACTTTTACGAAGAAAAGTAATGGATATAGTGCAGTATATAAAATAACAGATACTTATAATTTTGATGATAATAAGGTAGCATATGATAATTTTGCAGTAGATTTTGGAAATAAGTATTGTCATGGTATGCAAGTGCAAGGTTATATAAAACCATTTAAAATAACTATTACATATTGATTTAAAAATTATAAAAAAGGAAATACCTAGA
>NZ_BAAHSI010000014.1:0-108538 GCF_054601575.1 Faecalimonas canis
AACCGATAGCCTCTTTTTTGTGGCATTTCATCAAATAATTCATAAAAAATTCGGTAGTGATTAAAAATTCCCTTTTGAATATTCTCGGTGTCCTGTCTATACCCGATAGGATCAAGGCTTTTTACATCATTTTTCTCGCAGTAGTTAAATAATTCTCCGATTTTTTCTGCCCAAACCCGCTCGTCATCTAAAGTAACTTCCGATTGTATCATATATTTTTCGGGTTCATGTACAATGGAAATCTTATTCATATCCGTTTTGAGCAGTGTGTGAATATTTTGGCTTTTCTTTTCTATCCAGTCTTTTATGTGAAACAGTTTATCTATCTGCTTATCAATGAGCCGACTTTCTTTTTGAAACAGGTCTAAAAGATGTTGGGGACTTCGTGTATTTATATATGTTCTGATTTCTTCTAAAGGTGTATCCAGTTCTCGTAAAATCTGAATGACATCAAATATTTCCAGTTGTTCAAGAGAATAGAATCGATAACTGTTTTCTGCCTTTATTTCGGGAGAAAAAAGTTTGATTTTATCGTAATAGAAGAGTGTATGCTTCGTTACTCCCGTTAATTTGGCAAACTCTCCTGTTGTTAAATATCTGTTTAAATTCATATGTACCTCCTATTGACTATAGACCTACTCTATAGTTTATCATATGAAAGATAATGCGTAAATATCTAAGAAAAGGGGGACATCGTATGTCAAATTCAATTGCGAAAGAATTCAAATTCTTTTCATTACTGCGTTTTGCGTTTCCGACTATGATTATGATGGTATTTATGTCACTGTACACAATCGTAGACGGAATTTTTATTTCAAGATTGGTGGGAACAGACGCCCTCTCGGCAACGAACATTGTCTATCCTGCGATTAGTCTGCTTATTGCCGTGGGCGTTATGCTGGCGACCGGAGGGAGCGCCATTATTGCGAAAAAAATGGGTGAGAAGAAAGAGCAGGAGGCTAGAGAAGATTTTTCTTTTATTGTTCTCACGGGATTTATTATCGGACTTATTTTCATGGTAGTCGGAAATATTTTTATTGATCCGATTGTGCGAATGCTCGGTTCAACAGATGCGCTTATGGATTACTGTGTAGGATATTTGAGTGTCTGTTTATATTTAGCGCCTGCCTGTATTTTACAGTTGTTGTTTCAGACTTTTTTTGTAACTGCGGGAAAGCCAATCTTGGGACTTATTCTTACAATAAGCGGCGGAGTGGCAAATATGGTTTTAGATTATCTCTTTATGGGCGTATTTCACATGGGGGTGGAAGGAGCGGCTCTTGCGACAGGGATTGGGCAGTTAATACCGGCGATTATCGGATTGATTTATTTTCTGTTTGTGCGTCATTCTCTTTACCTTGTGAAACCGAAAGTAAGATGGTCTGTTTTAGTGGAAAGTTCTTTTAACGGTTCATCGGAAATGGTAACAAATCTTTCAGGTGCAATCGTAACTTTTCTATATAATATTATGATGCTGAAACTGGTAGGAGCGGCTGGAGTTGCGGCGATTACTATTGTACTGTACGGACAGTTTTTATTTAACGCACTGTACATGGGATTTTCAATGGGGGTAGCGCCTGTTATCAGTTACAACTACGGCAGTGAAAATAATCGGATGTTAAAGAGAATTTTCAAAATATGTATGCTGTTTATCACTGTTTCTTCGGTTGTTGTTACGGTATTTGCACTTGTCATGTCGCCGATTATTGTGGAAGTGTTCACTCCGGTTGGAACGGAAACATACACTCTTGCAAAGACAGGATTTCTTTTGTTTTCATTGAACTTTATTTTTGCGGGAATTAATATTTTTGCTTCTTCTATGTTTACGGCGTTTTCGGATGGGAAGACTTCAGCAATTATTTCTTTCGTTCGTACATTTGTTTTAATTGTTATAAATATACTTGTACTTCCTGCACTAATCGGAGTGAATGGAGTTTGGCTTTCCGTACCGTTGGCAGAGTTTATGAGCGTATTTTTGTCAGGGTATTTCTTTGTAAGAAAAAAAGAAAAATACAATTATATATAGATGAAATTTCCCTATTGACAAATGAAAAAGAAAAGCGTATTGTATTACCATACTAATACAAAAGGAAAGGGGAGGGAAAGATGATTGAGATTAAAAACCTTACCAAAGTATTTAAATTAAATAAAAAACAAATGAAAGAATCAAAGACAAAAAGGAATACAAAAGTTGCGGTTGATAATGTAAGTTTGACTGCAAATAACGGAGAAATTTATGGGTTGTTGGGACCAAACGGTGCAGGAAAGACGACAACATTGAGATGTATTGCCACAATTATAAGAGCAACAAGCGGAGAAATTTATGTGGCCGGACATGAAGTGCAGAAAGAGGCGGAAGCAGTCCGCAACAGTATCGGTTTTCTGACGAGTGATATTAAGTTAGACCCACAGTTTTCGCCGGATTATATGTTTGATTTTTTCGGAAGATTACATAACGTGCCAAAAGATGTGTTAAAAGAAAGAAAAGAAGAATTATTTACTTATTTTGGTATTAAGGATTTTGCACATAAACAAATTAAAGAGTTGTCAACGGGTATGAAGCAGAAGGCAGCAATTGCGGTCAGTCTTGTACATGACCCGGAAATTGTTATTTTTGATGAGCCAACAAATGGGCTGGATATTGTGACAGCGAGAAGTGTTACGGATTACTTGAAAAAGTTAAGAGATGAGGGAAAACTTGTTATTGTTTCTACGCACATTATGTCTGAAGCAGAAAAACTCTGCGACAGAATAGGAGTTATTATAGACGGAAAGAAAGTGGCGGAAGGAACACTTGCTGAATTATTAGAGGAAACAAACAGCAATGATCTGGAAGACGCTTTCTTTGAGTTATATAAAGCAAAAAAGGGGGAAGCATAAATGAGTGGAATTAAAGAGATTTTCAAAAAAGAGATTATTCGTGTATTTAAAGACAAGAAAATGGTTTTTTCCGTATTTATTCTTCCTGTTGCCGCAATGCTCGGTGTGTTGTATTTAATGGGAAATATTGTAAGCAATATGCAGGATGATATTGAGGCGCATCAGTCTAAAGTATATATGCAGAACAGACCCGCAGGGTTTGAGGCGTTTTGCGAAAGTGCAAAATTGGATATGAAAGTGGAAGATGCAGAAAAAACTACGGAAAAGAAAATTAAACAGGAATTAAAAGATGGAAAAGCAGATTTATATATTGCATTTCCGGAAGGATTTGAGGAAAGCATTCAGAACTATAAAATAGGAGATAAAGTACCTGAAGTAACTGTTTATCACAATCCATCGGAGGAATATTCTCAGGCAGCGTATAATAAAATAGGTGTGCAGACACTTGAGGCTTACAGACAGACGCTGTTGAATGCGAGAGTAGGGGATATGAGCCGTATTTCTATTTTTACAGTGAACGCAGGTACGGAGGAAACAATTATTCAGGATAACAATAAGGCCGGGGGAAAAGCGCTTGGAACAATGCTTCCATATTTATTAACTCTTCTTTTATTCGCAGGAGCAATGTCAATCGGAACAGATATGATTGCCGGAGAAAAAGAGAGAGGAACAATGGCAAGCCTTTTAGTTACTCCGATTAAGAGAAGTTCCATTATATTTGGAAAAGTGTTTGCACTTATGGTTATTTCGGGAATATCTGCAGTTGTTTCCGTCGTGGGAATGGTAATAAGTATGCCGATTATACAGGATAAGATGATGGGCGGAGCAATGCAGGGAATGGATATGAAATGGAGTACGCAGCAGATTATTATGTTGGCAGTATTGATTATTGCACTGGCATTTCTGTATGCGACAATTATTGCTCTTGTATCCGTATTTGCGAAAACAATTAAGGAAGCAAATTCATTTGTTATGCCGGTCTACATGATTATCCTTGTAGTTGGCTTACTGACAATGTATACAACGAAAGAGCCGACAATGTCTGCTTATTTCGTTCCATTCTATAACAGTGCCATTACATTACAGGGAATTTTAACACAGGAAGTAACGATGGTACAGTATGGAATTACATTGGCTATTACATTAGGCGCAGGACTTGTTCTGACCGGTGTAATTGCAAAAGCATTTGAAAGCGAAAAGGTAATGTCAGCATAAGATTTATAACAGGTCGCATATACTACTAATAATATCTGGAAGATAGGACGGTAGTATATGCGACTTTGTGAATTGAGGGAAAAAGAAGTTATTAATTCATGTGATTGTAAACGGCTTGGCTGCGTAGTGGATTTGGAAGTAAATTTATGTACAGGTAATGTGGAGGCAATTATTATTCCGGGACCGGGGAGAATATGCGGTTTTCTTGGAAGTGATACGGAGTATATTATTCCGGTGGAGTGTATTAAGAAAATAGGGAAGGATATTATTTTGGTAGAGATAAAGGAAGAAAAATTTCTAAAAAACTGTAAATATTGACAAGTTTCAGACGAACTTATATACTAAAGAAAATAAGTGAAAAGAGGGAAAAAACATGAAATGCCCATATTGTAACCATGCGGATACAAGAGTAATAGATTCAAGACCGGCAGAAGACGGGACTTCCATTCGCAGAAGACGTTCCTGTGATGAATGTGGTAAGCGTTTTACCACTTATGAAAAGGTCGAAACCATTCCGCTTATTATAATTAAAAAAGACAACAATAGAGAACAATATAACCGTTCGAAAATAGAAGCAGGAGTTCTTCGTGCCTGTTATAAACGGCCTGTGTCAGCGGAAGAGATACAGAAAACGATTGACGCCATTGAAACAGAAATTTTCAGGCGGGAGGAGAAGGAAATTTCCAGCAATGTTATCGGAGAGATTGTCATGGATAAACTAAAAGATTTAGATGCCGTTGCTTATGTGCGGTTCGCTTCAGTATATCGCGAGTTTAAAGATGTAAATACGTTTATGGCTGAGTTGAAAAAAATATTGGATAAATAAAAAGCCCTTTTAGAGAAGATTATGTTAAAAGCATAGTCTTTTCTTTTGTTTTGGAAGAGAGTGAATAAATAGAAAAATTTTATTTTACAGTAAAGTGTTCACTATAGACAAATTCTATAAACTACTATTTTACTATAGAAATAAATAATTTGACTTTTTAAAGGACGGACGAATATACTCAAAGTGAAATTATAGTTTATGAGATAAGGAGGAAGTTTATGAGAGCAAAAAAAAGAATAGTGGCAACTATTTTAACTGTGTGTGTCATGTTGACAGGATGTTTTATAAATAGAATCACAGTTAAGGCAGATATGTGTGGGGGACTAGAGGAAGAAGATATTTATCAGCCGGAAGAAAATGATGTTGTTAAAGACCCAGTATTACATTGGGCAATACGTTCAGCAATGAATGCAGTAAAAGAGAAAGTGGTATTGACAGAAGAGATGGTAGGAAACAAGATGGTTTCTTATATTTCTTTTGAGCAGACAAGACACCCAGAAGATTTTGCGGGGTGGACAAAACAATATTGGATTGAAAACTTAGAAGGAATACAATATGCAAAATCAGCTAAAATGATTAATATTTGTTACATAGCAGGTGTTGAAGGAAAAAGAATCAAAAATATACAGCCATTATCTAATTTGACACAGTTGCAGACACTTTTATTAAAACAGGACGGACTTACGGATATTACTCCGTTAAAAACGCTTGTAAATCTTCAGGAATTGGACGTTTCTGAGAATTTAGAGATTGCAGATATATCTGCAATTAAAGAGATGAAAAAATTAAGAACTTTAAATCTTTGCTTTAATAAGATAAAAAATGTAGATGAGATAGCAGGACTCACAGCATTAGAATATGTAAATCTTTCAAATAATAAAATTACTACACTACCTGATTTGAAAAATTTAACGGAAGTGACTTTTTTAGATATATCAAACAATGAGTTGACAGATATATCTACCATTGTAGGAATGAAACATTTAAAAGAGTTAAATCTTTCAGGTAATACAGGTATAAAGGATATTAAGCCATTGGCAAATCTTATTCACTTAGAAAAAGATAAGACATATCTTCCGGATAATAGCGTGAAAGATGATTTGTTTTCTGCAATAGAAGTAAATAAACTATTTAATGAATTTAATATCAGTAAAATGACGAAGGAAAACCTTGATGCTGTGAAAAAAGCGTTAGATATGTATGAGAATCTTACAGCAGAGCAAAAGGACTATATTGAACAGGAAAAAATAGATGCGGCAAGAAAAAATATGCAGTTAGTAAGTGAAGGAAAACCACCTGTATATTATCCAGAGTATGATGAAGGGGGTGACAGAGTCCCTGTATTTGATAGAGTAGAAATATCCGTTATAGATAAAAAAGGAAAACCGTTGCCGAATGTTGAGTTTAGTAAAAAGAGAGAAACGGCATACAGTTCAGATGAATCAGTAGTTTCAACAAATTCACTAGGAAAATTAGTATTGATGCATTCATCTACAGACGGCTGGTATGACCAGATTATAGTTAGGCCAAAGGGAGAAAAATATGTGGCACAGCCAGAGAAAATTAGTTATGCAGTGCTAAATAAATCTACAGATTTAATTAATGGGAAAAAAGCGACAGGATTAGAAGAATTACAGTTTGTTTTAATTCCAAAAGAGGAGTATGTAGATAAAACGGAATTAGGACAGGCGATAAAAGATACGGAATCTGTAGAAGAAGGATATAAGTATACGGAAGAAAGTTATGTTATTTATGAAAAAGCTTTAGATAAAGCGAAAGACATATATCATAATATAGATGCAACGAGAAATCAGGTAGAAAAAGCAGTAACAGATTTAAAGGAAGCGATAAAAAATCTGAAAAAGCAAAAAATGCTTACAACATTGAAAATTAAAGTAAAAGATTCCAGAGGGAATTTATTTACAAGACCATTTAAGTTGCAGGTGAGGGAAGTGAAAACAGGCGCAGGAGCGTGGAATGAGTGGACTGACAAGTATACAAGTGTTGTATATATTAATGCTTCTCCAGCATGGCATGAAGGACAGGAATGGGAAGTTCTTGTTTGTAATCATGAACGTTATGATATGCAATCGATTGTAGTGAAAATAGGAGTGGACAAAGACGGACAGAGATATTTTAAAGAAGTAGATGGAAAGACAGTAGATGTTGATTTTGAAAAAGAAGTAATGGTAAAACAATTGCCACAAGCACCGGATCCCTCTCAGGAGATAAAACCTGACAGTACAGTGTTAGAAGAGTATTTGGCAAAAGCGGAAAAGTATGCAGAGGAAGATTATACCCCAAACACATATAGAGTACTTCAGGAAGCGATTCAAAATGCAAAAACAATTTTAGATAAGAAAAACGTTGTTCAGGAAGATTATAATGAGGCGGTTGCAAAAATCAGACGTGCAGAACAAGGATTAGAAATTGTATTTGACAAAACAGAATTACAAGAAGAAATCAATTTACAATTTCAATTTAAAGAAGAAGAGTACACAAAAGAAAGCTGGACAGAATATCAAAAAGCATTAGAAAACGCAAAAAAAGTAAATCAGAATATCAATGCAACTAAAAAAGAAATTGAGGAAGCGTTAAAGAATACGCAGGAAGCAAGAGAGAATCTAAAGAAAAAAGTTGATAAAGCAACATTACAGGAAAAATTAAAAGAAGCGAAAAGTCTGAAGAAAGAAGACTATGAAAGTGGATTTGAAGAATTACAGAAAGTAATTTCAGAAGCAGAAAAGATTTTAAATGATTCTAAAGTGACACAGGAGCAGGTAAATATTCAGATTAAAAATTTAGAAATAGCAATTGGAAATTTACAGGAAAAACCTACTCCTGAAGTGCCGGGAGAAATCATTTGCGATGAACATACTTTCCGTGCAAAAGTAGTAGATGAAAAAGGGAAAGCATTGTCAAATATGCGATTTTTATTAGACGGAGGATTTGCAGATTGCAGATATGAAATTGCAACAAATGAAAAAGGAATTTTGGAATATAAAGTACAAAGTTATGATTTTGATTTAGGCTTTTCAGTGAAATCATTAGAAGAAACTTATATTTCTAAACCGGAAAAAATGACTTTTGAAACAAATGCTTCAGCAAAAATTGTGTCAGTAAATGGAGAAAAACTTTCTAATAAAGAGATGATTTTCACTTTAATATCGAAAGAAAAACCACAAGAAGTAAATAAAGAAGAATTAAAGAAAGCAGTTGCATTGGCAAGAACGCTGGAAGAAGACAAATATACGGAAGAAAGTTACCAAAGAATTCTAAAAGCGTTAAAGGAAGCGGAAACTTTATTAGAAAATGAAAAGGCAACACAGGAGGAAGTGGATAAAATAACAAAAGAACTGAATCTTGCGATTGAGCAAAAAGTAGAGAAACCTGAACTGGAAGACAAAGTTATCTGTGATGAACATACTTTCCGTGTGAAAGTAGTAGATGAGAGCGGAAAAGTATTGGAAAATATGAAGTTTTTACTTGATGGAGGATTTGCAGATTGCAGATATGAACTTTTGACAAATGAAAAAGGAATTTTGGAATATAAGGTGCAAAGTTATGATTATGATTTAACTTTTACGGTAAAACCATTAGAAGAAAAGTATAATTCTCAACCAGAAAAAATGACATTTGAAACAAACGCTTCAGCGAAAATTGTATCAGTAAATGGGGAAAAACTTTCTGATAAGGAAATGTTTTTTACTTTAGTATCTAAAGAAAAACCACAGGAAGTAAATAAAAAAGAACTACAAAAAGCAATCCAGTTGGCGAAGTCATTGGAAGAAGAAAAGTATACGGAAGAAAGTTATCAAAGAATTTTAAAAGCGTTAAATGTAGCAGAGGCTTTATTAGAGAATGAAAAGGCAACTCAAGAAGAAGTAGATAAAGCAACCGTAGAACTTAATAGGGCAATTTCAGAAAAAGTAGAAGTAGAAAAACCGAAACCAGAGTTACCAAAGCCAGAAGAGCCAAAACCAGAGTTACCAAAGCCAGAAGAGCCAAAACCAGAGTTACCAAAGCCAGAAGAGCCAAAACTAGAAAAACCTTTGACTTCACAGTCGGGAAATCCGAATCAGCAAAAACCAAATGAAGTACCCGTGAAGACAGGAGATGATTCGAAAAGCCTTCCATTTATGACAACAATGGTAATATCTATGGGAGCAATATATTTTATTCTTAAAAGACGAATGAAATAAATTAATAGGAAAAAAGAAATTAAAGAGAAGATTATGTTAAATCATAGTCTTCTCTTTAAAAATCTTGAATAATATATTTAGTTTAAATTGAGGATATTGGAATTTATTTTTACTCTTATGTATATGATGGAATCTTTTCAAGTATAGTATTTACGATTTCATTTGCTACATCATCTTTTGACATGACATCAAGGTGACGTTCATCATTTTTAGTAATAAGAGTGACAATATTTGTGTCTGTTCCAAATCCAGCTCCGCTCTGTTTTAAGTTATTGGCAACAATCATATCTGCATTTTTCTTTTCCAGTTTTTGTCTGGAGTTTTCCAACATATTTTCTGTTTCCATGGAGAAACCACATATAAATTGGTTTTCTTTTTTATGCTGCCCCAAATATTGCAGAATATCGTCTGTCCGCTCAAGTGAAATGGAAAGTTCGCCGTCCGATTTTTTCATTTTTTCTTCTGAAACGGTAGTTGGGCGGTAATCGGCAACCGCCGCAGATTTAATAATAATATCCTGTGTTTCGGCGTATTTACATACTGCGGCAAACATATCCTTAGCGGATATGACAGGAACAATGTGAACGAACGGCGGTGGGTCAATACTTGTAGGACCGGTTACTAAAGTAACTTCCGCTCCTCGCAGCATACAGTTTCTTGCAAGGGCATAGCCCATTTTTCCTGTGGAATGATTTGTAATATAGCGTACAGGGTCAATCGCCTCACAGGTTGGTCCGGCAGTAATAAGAACACGTTTGCCTTTCATATCTTTTTCAAATGCGATTTCCTTTAAAATATATTGAAGTAATACTTCAGGGGAGGGCATTTTTCCTTTTCCGATATCCTCGCAGGCAAGAAAACCGGTATCCGCTTCGATAATTTCAAATCCGTAGTGCTGTAACTTTTTCAGATTGTCCTGCACAATCGGATTACAGTACATATTTGTGTTCATTGCAGGAGAAATGATTTTTTTGCATTTGCAGGCGAGAACGGTTGTTGTGAGCATATCGTCCGCTATGCCGTTTGCCATTTTGCCGATAACATTGGCGGTGGCAGGTGCGATAAGAACAACGTCAGCACGTTTGGCAATAGAAACATGTTCTACTTTATGCTGGAAGTTGCGGTCAAATGTATCAATCAGACATTTATTCTTTGTTAGTGTTTCAAAAGCGATTGGGTGAATAAAATTGGTTGCGTTTTCTGTCATAATGACTTGTACATCACAGTGAAGTTTCACAAGCATACTCGCTAAGTTTGCGATTTTATATGCGGCTATTCCACCCGTTACGCCGAGAACAACGGTTTTTCCTTTTAACATAATTTACCTCCGTAGTTTTTTCTATGTACGATTGTAGCATAATTTTAAAATGAACGCCAACGCTTTCATGGGAAAATAAAAAACAAATATTGCGATGAGAAAGCCGGCGTGTTATAATTACGCGGTATTGTATTGTATCTCGTAAAGAGAATAATAACAAGGAGGAGAAAAAATGAATAACACACAAACAGGCAGTAAGCCAAACACACAGGTAAAGGGAATGGTTCAGGTTGCACTTTTCGCAGCACTGATTATCATTATGGCTTTTACCCCATTTCTAGGATATATCCCGCTCGGATTTACGAGAGCGACGATTATTCACATACCCGTCATTATAGGTGCTATAGTACTCGGAGCAAGAAAAGGAGCGATTTTGGGATTTGTATTCGGACTGACAAGTCTTATCAACAATACAATGAACCCTACGGCAACTTCTTTTGTATTCTCACCATTTTATTCATTGGGAGAAATTCACGGAGGACTTGGAAGCATTATTATCTGTTTTTTACCAAGAATTTTAGTTGGAGTCATTCCGTATTATGTATATCAGTTTATGACAAAGATAACAAAAAAATGGAAATCATCCATGATTTTTTCACTCGGAGTTTCAGGAATTATAGGTTCACTGACAAATACATTGCTTGTGATGAATCTTATTTTTGTTTTCTTTAAAGATGCTTATGCAATGGCAAATGATGTGGCATCAAATGCAGTATATGGATTTATTTTGTCTATTATTGGAATAAACGGAGTGCCGGAGGCGATTGTTGCGGGAGTGATTGTTACTTTTGTCGGAAGGGTACTGTTGAAATCAAGAAGTGTGATAAGTTAAGGAGAAGGACATGATTTTAGCAATAGATATAGGAAATACAAATATCGTAATCGGTTGTTGTGATAAAGAAAAAATTTATTTTGTAGAGCGTCTATCTACAAATAATACGAAAACAGAATTAGAGTATGCTATCAGTTTTAAAAATGTTTTAGAGTTATATCAGATTAATCCGAAGGAAATCGAAGGGGGAATTATTTCTTCTGTTGTTCCTCCGATAACAAATATTGTTCGTGCCTCAGCAGAAAAAGTGCTTGGAAAATCAGTTAAGATTGTAGGGCCTGGGGTAAAAACAGGATTAAATATTTTAATGGACAATCCTGCTCAGGTAGGAAGTGACAGAATTGTAAATGCGGTGGCGGCAATTAATGAGTACGCTGCTCCTCTTATCATCATTGATATGGGTACGGCAACGACATTCTGTGTTGTAGATGAAAAGAAAAATTATATTGGCGGTATGATATTGCCGGGAGTACGCATTTCGCTGGATGCTCTTACATCGGGGACTTCTCAACTTTCCCGCATTAGTATTGAAGCACCGAAAAAGATTATTGGAAAAAATACGATTGACTGTATGAAGAGCGGAATTATCAATGGAAATGCTGCCTGCATTGACGGTATGATTTCACGCATCAATAGAGAATTGGGACAGGAGGCAACTGTAATTGCCACAGGCGGTCTGGCAAAGAAAATAGTTCCGCATTGTGAGAAGGAAATTTTGATTGATGATGAACTTTTATTAAAAGGGCTTCGTTTAATCTATGAGAAAAATAAGTAAATACTATGAGAAATTATAAAATGATAATTGCCTATGATGGCACAAAATATCAGGGGTGGCAAAGACAGTCAACTACTTCGCTGACAATCCAAGGCATTATAGAAAAGACAATAGAGGAAGTTGTCGGCTATCCCGTAGAGATAGACGGTTCCGGAAGAACGGATGGCGGTGTTCATGCAAGCGGTCAGGTGGCAAATGTAAAACTTTCCGGCAAGGTGGAAGAAAATGTATTTCAAAGAAAATTAAATGAAAGATTACCGGAGGATATTCGGATTTGCCATGTGGAACTTGTCTCTAATCGTTTTCATAGCCGTTTGGATGCGGTGGCAAAGATATATGAATACGTTGTGGATACAAGGGAGAAACAGGATGTGTTTACAAGGAAATATTGCTATCATTATACAAGAGTGCTGGATATAGAGAAAATGAAAAGAGCGGCGGTTCTTCTTATCGGAAGGCATGACTTTTCAGCCTTTACGGACAAAAAGGATGAGAAATCAAAGATTCGTGAATTGTATAGTGTGAAGATAGAAAAACATGGACAAAAGATACATTTTTGTTTCTATGGAAATGGGTTTATGTACCATCAGGTACGCATTCTCACAGGAACACTTTTGGAAGTGGGGACAGGAGAAAGAAGTGTGGAAAGTGTGGGAGAGGCATTGAGAACAAAGGAGAGGGCGAAAGCGGGATTTTTGGTGCCGGCGCTTGCCCTTACATTAAAAAAAGTAGAATATTAAATTAAGGAGGCTGGAAAATGAAACTGATTTCGTGGAATGTAAATGGGATCCGTGCCTGTGTACAGAAAGGATTTTTAGATTTTTTTCATCAGGCGGATGCAGATATATTTTGTATACAGGAAAGTAAAATGCAGGAAGGACAATTACAGTTAGATTTAGAAGGGTATCATCAGTACTGGAATTATGCGGAGAAAAAAGGATATTCGGGTACAGCGATTTTTACGAAAGAAGAGCCTCTTTCAGTTGTATATGGAATGGGGATTGAAGAACATGACAACGAGGGGCGAGTAATTACGTTAGAGTTTCCGGAGTTTTATTTTGTGACAGTATATACACCAAATTCGCAGAGTGAATTGGCAAGATTAGAATATCGTATGCAGTGGGAAACGGATTTCTTAGCATATTTGAAAAAACTGGAAGAGAAGAAACCGGTTATTTTCTGTGGTGACTTAAATGTTGCACATAAGGAAATTGACTTGAAAAATCCGAAGACGAATCGGAAAAACGCAGGGTTTACCGATGAGGAGAGAGAAAAATTCGGGGAACTTTTGGATGCGGGATTTATAGATACATTCCGTTATTTTTATCCTGAAATGGAGGGAATGTATTCTTGGTGGTCATATCGTTTTAAGGCACGCGAAAAGAATGCAGGTTGGAGAATTGACTATTTCTGCGTATCAAAAAGTTTGGAAGAAAGACTTGCGGATGCGAAAATTTTGACGGACGTATTCGGTTCAGACCACTGTCCTGTTGAACTGGATTTAAAATAGGAGGCAGTATATTATGAGAATAAATGCGAAAGATACAATTGCCATTGTGGTAGATTATCAGGAAAGACTAATGCCGGTTATGTATGAGAAGGAGGAATTGCTCAAAAATACAGCAATTCTTTTAGCAGGTTTAAAAGAATTAGGGATTCCGATTATCGTTACTCAACAGTATACGAAGGGGATTGGGCCGACTGTGAAGGAAATTGAGAATGTACTTGGTGAATATGAACCTTTGGAAAAAATTGCGTTCAGTTCATTTGAAGCAGTAGAAGAAAAAATTCAAGGGAAAAAGTTTGTAATTGTATGTGGAATTGAGGCACATATATGCGTATTGCAGACGTTGATTGATTTGAAAGAAAAAGGATATGTTCCGGTTTTGGTAGAAGATTGTCTTTCTTCCCGTAAATTACACAATAAGGAGATTGCACTTGAGAGGGCAAAACAGGAGGGCGTTATTTTAACGACTTACGAATCTATTCTGTTTGAACTTTTGGAAAAAGCGGGAACAGATACATTTAAGAAAATACAGGCATTGATAAAATAGGTGAAAGCATTTTGCTTTCACCTATTTTGCATATTACCAGCCACCGTCTAAGCCGATAATCTGACCTGTCATATAATTATGCCCTGTGGCAATGTCAAATGTAAGTCGAGCCACTTCTTCGGGAAGTCCGAATCGACCTGCCGGGATTTCATCTTCCAACGCAAGACGCTCTTCTTTGTCGAGTTGTTGATTCATAACAGTATCGATTGCACCACAGGCAATCGCATTGACTTGGATATTACTTGGGGCAAGTTCTTTTGCAAGCGCTTTCGTAAATCCGTGCAATCCCGATTTGGCAGCGGAATAAGCAACTTCACAGGATGCTCCTACGCTTCCCCAAATGGAAGAAATCTGTATGATTTTTCCGGATTTTTGGGAAACCATATGAGGAATTACCTCTTTTGCACAGTAGAAAGCAGAAGAAAGGTTAGTTTGCAGTAAAGTATTCCACTCATCAGTTGTCATATCCGTGAGAAGACCAATATAAGAAATTCCGGCATTGTTAATTAAAATGTCAATGCCGTCACAGTGTCGGTTTATTTTGGCAAACATTTTCGCAACATCATCAGGGTTTCCGACATCTCCAATAACGAGATGACATTCACTAGTGTCCATTAAGTCAATTTCTTCTTTCACTTTTTCTAAAGTGGAAATGGAACGCGTGCAGTTTATAAAGACACGGAACCCTTTCTCTGCAAAGAGAAGGGCGATGGCTTTTCCAATGCCCCGTGACGCTCCGGTAATAAGTACATTTCGTTTATCCATAGATTTATTTCCTCCATATAGCATCTTTTGATATTATATATGAAAAAAAGGAAGAATGAAAGGAAAATCCTTTTTACTGACAGGGAAAAGTGGTATGATAAAACTATAACTGCACAACGGAAAAAGAAAGGAAAATGTCTATGGTAGAAAAAGCAATCCAATTTGCAACAAAGGCACACGAAGGTCAGTTTAGAAAAGGGACGGACAGGCCTTATATTGTTCATCCGCTTGAAGTAGGAAAGATTTTGTCGGAGATGACTGCCGATGAGGAAGTGATTGCGGCAGGCATTTTACACGATACGATTGAAGACTGTGCGGAAGTGACGGAAGAGATATTAAGACAGGAATTTGGAGAAAGAATTACGGAGTTGGTGTTGCATGAAAGTGAAGATAAGACAAAAAGTTGGAAAGAGAGAAAGAGTGCAACGATTGAACGGTTAAAAACGGCGTCATCGGAAGTGCAGTATATAGGACTGGCGGATAAATTATCAAATATACGGGATATTGACAGAGATTATCCTCTATATAAGGAAGAACTTTGGAATCGTTTTCGTATGAAGGATAAACAGGTAATCGGCTGGTATTATAAGGAAATCAAAAAATCTCTTCGCAGTTTGCAGGGGCTTCCTGCTTATGAGGAATATTGTAGGCTGGTAGAGAGAAATTTTGGGTAATCAATGATTGGGTTGATTATCTTTTCGTCTTGCGATAAAATAATAATGTTAATTTGAAACAGAGGAGAAAACTTCAGATGAGAAAAAGAATATTGATGATTGGAACAGGGGGAACGATTGCGTCCAAAAAGACGGAAAACGGATTGAAACCGGGATTGTCCTCAGAAGATATTTTATCTTACATTCCACAGGTAGAGCAGGTTTGTGAGGTTAGAACAATGCAGGTTTGCAATATAGACAGTACGAATGTAACTCCTGAACATTGGACAATATTGTCTAAGATGATTGAAGAACAGTATGATAAATATGATGGGTTTGTTATCTGCCATGGAACAGATACATTAGCATATACGGCTTCAGCGCTTTCTTATATGATCCAAAATTCAAGAAAACCGATTGTTATTACCGGCGCTCAAAAGCCGATTAACATGGACGTAACAGATGCTAAGACGAATTTATTAGATAGTTTTATTTATGCGGCAGATGATGAATCACAGGATGTTAATATTGTATTTGATGGGAAGGTAATCGTAGGAACAAGGGCAAAAAAAGTAAGGGCGAAAAGTTATAATGCCTTTGAAAGTATTAATTTCCCATATGTTGCAGTTATTCAGGACGGTAATATTATTCGTTACATTCCAACGATACCTCATAAAAACCGTGTACGTTTTTATCACGAGATGAAAAACAGTATTTATGTGCTGAAACTTATACCGGGGATGAAACCGGATATTTTATCTTATATTTTTAAAGACTATGACTGTATTGTGATTGAAAGTTTTGGCGTGGGAGGAATGCCGGAAAGTATAGTTCATGAGTTTTATGAACAGATGTCAGCATGGCAGGAAAAGGGAAAATTAGTCGTTATGACAACGCAGGTTGCAAATGAAGGAAGCAATATGACGGTGTATGAAGTTGGACAAAAAGTAAAACAGGATTTTGATTTGATTGAAGGATATGATATGACATTAGAATCCATTATTACGAAACTGATGTGGATTATGACCCTGCCGGATTTGAATTTTGAGGAAATCAAGAAAACTTTTTATCAGACGATGAATCATGATATTTTATTTAAGGAAAGTTAAATCAGGAGGAAAAACATGGATAAGAAAAAGTTTATCAAAGAATATGGTGTTATTACGCTTGGTATCTTTATTATTTCAATGGCAGTGTACTTTTTCATGATACCTAGCAATGTCATTGTGGGAAGTTTGTCCGGTCTTGTTATTGTGCTTGCAAACTTTGTTCCGCTTCCGATTTCCGTAATGACATTTATTTTAAATGCGGTATTGCTCGTTATTGGATTTATTTTTATCGGGAAGGAATTTGGAGCAAAAACGGTGTATACGTCCATTATGCTTCCGGCATTTTTATTTATCTTTGAAAAAATCGTGCCAAATAATAAATCGCTGACAGGAGATATTTTAATCGATACGATATGTTATATACTTGTTGTGAGCGTGGGACTTGCCATGTTGTTCAATGCAAATGCGTCATCAGGCGGACTTGATATTGTGGCAAAAATTGTAAACAAATATCTTCATGTAGAAATAGGAAAGGCGATGACGATTACGGGAATGTGCGTTGCCGTAAGTTCTATTTTAGTATACGGTACAAAGGAAGTCATTTTAAGTATTTTGGCCACTTATGTAAACGGTATTGTTATTGATAACTTTATCGGTGGATTTAATCGAAGAAAACGTGTCTGTATTTTATCAGATCACTATGAAGTTGTACAAAAATTTATTACAGAAGAATTGAAACGTGGTGTGACATTGTATACAGCCATGGGAGGATATAATAAGACAGAGAGAATTGAAATTGTGACAATTCTTACACAGAATGAATACGGAAAACTTCTTGAATATCTGCATACGGTGGATATGCGTGCTTTTGTGACGGTTTCTACTGTAAATGAAGTTATCGGGGAGTGGAATGTAAAGAAAAAAGTTAGGGGATAAGAAGAGGGACGGTGTGCGTCCCTTCATTATTTTGAAGGAGGAAAACAGATGAAAGATTATCAATACATTTTATTTGATTTGGATGGAACACTTACAAACTCGCAACTTGGAATTACAACCTGTGTTGCCTATGCTTTAGAGGATTTTGGTATACATACGGAAAACTTGGAGGAACTTAGAAAATTTATCGGTCCGCCACTAAAAGAATCTTTTATAAAATATTATGATATGACGGATGAAGAGGGGAATAAGGCAGTTGAAAAATATAGAGAACGTTTTGCAACTGTCGGTTTATATGAAAATGAAGTGTATGAAGGTGTTCCTGAAGTGTTGAGTAAACTTAAAGAACAGGGGAAAACGCTTATTGTTGCTACATCAAAACCAACAGTATATTCTGAAAAAATATTGAAGCATTTTGGATTAAAAGACTATTTTACGTTTATCGCGGGAAGTGAACTAGATGGTACGAGAGTAAATAAGGCGGAAGTGATACAGTATGCTTTAGAACAAAATGGCATTACAGACTTGAATAAAGTGGTGATGATTGGCGATAAGGAACATGACATCATGGGTGCAAAAGCGTGTGGAGTGGATTCTGTAGGTGTTCTTTACGGCTTTGGGGAACGTGAAGAGTTGGAAAGTCATGGTGCAACATATATTGCGGAAAAGGTGAACGATTTAGAAAAAATATTATTATAGCAAAGGATAAGAAAATGAAATTATTATATCAGTTTGGTATTATTTTAACCGTAACATTTATCGGGGAGGTTTTACACAGCGTTATTCCTCTTCCGATTCCTGCAAGTATTTACGGGCTTTTACTTATGCTTTTTTGTCTGTGTACAAAGATTGTAAAATTAAGTCAGGTAAAAGTAGCGGGTGATTTTCTGATTGATATTATGCCGCCGATGTTTATTCCGGCAGCGGTAGGAATTATTGCGGCTTGGGCGGATTTGCAGGAAATTTTAGTGCCGGTAGTGGTGATTACATTTGTAACGACAGTCATTGTTATGGTTTGTACAGGAAAAGTTACACAGGCAGTCATTCGCATGAGAAAACGGGAGGAAATAGAGTCATGAAAGAATTACTTACCGAATCCGTTTATTTTGGAGTGACAATCAGCATTGTCGGTTACGGTATCGGATTGTTCTTAAAGAAGAAATTAAAATGGGGAATTTTAAATCCGCTTCTTATTTCGATTTTATTTGTTGTCGGCTTTCTTCTTCTTTTTGATATTGATTATGATACATATAATGAAACGGCAAAATATTTAAGTTATCTTTTGACACCTGCAACGGTGGCGCTTGCCATTCCGTTGTATCAGCAGATTACCTTGTTAAAAAAGAATGGGCTGGCGATTTTTCTCGGTATTTTCTCCGGTGTACTTTCCAGTTTGCTGAGTATTTTGGCAATGTCCTATATGTTTGGATTGTCCCATAGGGAATATGTTACTTTATTGCCAAAGTCTATCACGACTGCCATTGGAATAGGGGTGGCAGATGAACTTGGCGGAATTACAACAATTACCGTTGCGGTTATTATTGTGACAGGAGTGCTTGGAAATGTAATCGGACAGGCGGTCTGTAAAGTGTTTAAGATTTATGAACCGATTGCGGTAGGACTTGCGTTTGGCACTTCCGCCCACGCCATCGGAACGGCGAAGGCGTTGGAAATTGGAGAAGTGGAAGGGGCTATGAGCAGTCTTTCAATCGTAGTTTCGGGACTGATGACAGTGGTGGGAGCATCTGTCTTTGCGATGTTCTTATAATTATTTCCACTGATTTTTTATAAGCCACTCATTTACCTGTTTAGAATTTTCGGGGAAGAGTGAAAAAATCTGTTTAAAATCTTTAGTTGTTTCTTGGGAAACCGTGAAAAGTGCGGTTTCCTCATTTCTAATATTTTCTATCGAAGAAATATCTTTCGTTGGAACACCAAGTAAAAAACAATCAAAATTTTTGGTAAATGCCACAATTGTAGACGGAAAAGAAGTATTATTTTCCACAGCAATATAGTTTCTTTCTATATTGGAACTATAAAAGTCGGTGGAATATATTTCTTTTCCTTTATATGTGGCAGTTATCTTGCCCTGTACGGAGGCTGTTTCGTTGTGAAAACGATAAGTGGATAGTTCGAAATGGATATTTACTTCTACGGGAAGTTTGTCCTGTGTATCTTTTATCAGTAAAAATCCCTGTAAAGTTTGTGATTTCTTTTCTATCATTGGAGTTTTGTAGGCGGAGTACAGGAATTGTATGGCACACAGCAATCCGATGAAGAGAAGGATAGAAAAGAAAATAATTGCGTATTTCTTAAAAGATTTCTTGTTCATAGATCCACCTCCTAATGAATGAATTATATAAGTATTCTTTAAGCCCAATATAGTATATTTAATTTTTAGTCGAAAGGTATATGATTATGAATGTTTGAAAGTGTTCGATTATAGAGAAAATCAAACAATTTTAATGAAAAACTATTTACAAATATTTGAATATGTAGTAATCTAAAACAAAATAACATAACAAAACAAATTCAAACACAAACAAACTCGGAAGAATGGGTGAATATGAACAAAATGTTAAAGGAGAGGAAGTGAGAATATGCCGCAATGTGTGGTAATAGCAGATGATTTAACGGGAGCGAATGCTACGGGAGTTCTGTTGAAAAAAATGAACTATAGGGCATACACCGTTATGAATATGGAACGAATTGAACTGGAAATGTTATCGGATTGTGATTGCGTATTATATCCGACAGACAGCAGAGGAGTAGATGCGGAAATATCTTATAATCGAGTAAGAAATGTATGCAAATTGCTAAAGCATGATGATGTGAAAGTGTATGCAAAGAGAATTGACAGTACGCTCAGAGGAAATTTGGGAAGTGAGACGGATGCAATGTTAGATGAACTTGGTGAGGATTATGTGGCGATTGTTGCACCGTGCTTTCCAAGTTCAAAGAGAATTGCGATTGGCGGATATATGCTAGTGAACGGTATTCCTTTACATAAGACGGACATTGCAATAGACCCAAAAACTCCGGTTACGAAATCAGAAATCGCAGTACTATTTGAAGAACAGAGTAAATATAAGGTGTCATTAATCTGTATGAAAGATTTGATGCACGGAAAACATTATCTGGCGGACAAAATGAAAGAATGCGTAAATGCGGGAAGCAGAATTTTAGTTTTAGATTGTGTGACGCAGGAAGACTTGGATTTGATTGCAGATGCGGTTATTACAAGCGGATTAAAAACGGTGGCAGTGGACCCGGGTGTATTTACAGCAACGTTGTCAAGAAAATTAATTGTTCCCGTTGAGAAAAAAGAGAAGAGCCGAATACTTGCAGTAGTCGGAAGTGTAAATCCAAATACAAAAAATCAGATTGAAGAATTGTGGCTGTCACAGCGTACGCACAACGTATTTGTACAGACAAGAGAATTACTGGAAGGAGAAACAAGAAGAGCAAAAGAAATCGAACGGGTGACAGAAGAAATTTTAGCAGAGAGTAGTAAAAATATTGTGTCCACAGTAGTAGGAGATGGTATTTATCCTGAGAACAGAATTGATTTCACGCCATATATGGAAAGGTATAATTGTTCAATGGATGAAGTTACCGATCGTATCAATAGCGCTTTTGCGGAAATTACTTATCGTATTTTCAAAGAAGAAACAAGTTTTAAAGGACTTTATACAAGCGGTGGAGATATAACGGTGGCTGTTTGCAGGAAGTTTAAAACGGCAGGTCTTTTACTGGAAGACGAAGTACTTCCTTTGGCGGCATACGGACAGTTTTTAAAAGGCGAGTTTGACGGTGTACATATTATTACGAAAGGAGGAAGTCAGGGAGAGAGTAACGCCATTAATTGCTGTATTACATATTTAAAAGAAAAATTATACATCTAAGGAGGAGAAAAGTATGAACAAATCATTTATAGCAGTTCCTATAGGGGACCCGGCGGGCGTTGGACCGGAGATTGTTGCAAAATCTGTAGCGTCAAAAGAAGTTTCGGAAGTTGCAAATTGTGTGATTGTCGGAAACAAAGAGGTTATGGAAAATGCCATTAAAATTACAGGAGAAGATTTGACAATCAATGTAATTGAAGAAGTAGAACAGGGAGATTATCGGGAAGGAATTTTAAATCTTATTCATATAGACAATATGGATATGAGCCAATTTGCATTTGGAAAGGTGAACGGAATGTGCGGAAAGGCTGCGTATGACTATATTGAAAAAAGTATTGAATTGGCAAATGAAGGAAAAGTAGATGCGGTTGCTACTACTCCGATTAATAAAGAATCTCTCCGTGCAGGCGGTATTAATTTTATCGGTCATACTGAGATTTTCGGTGCATTAACACATACGGAAGACCCGTTGACTATGTTTGAGACAAATGGGTTGCGAGTATTTTTCCTTACAAGACACGTTTCGTTAAGGGAAATGCTCGATATGATTAAAAAGGACAGAATTATAGATTATGTAAAACGTTGTACGGAAGCATTGGAAAAATTAGGCGTGACAGACGGAGTTATGGCAATAGCGGGATTAAATCCACACAGTGGAGAGCATGGATTATTTGGTTGCGAAGAAGTAGAAGAAATTGCTCCGGCAGTAGAAGAATTGAAAAAACAGGGCTATCGTGTGGAAGGACCGATAGGAGCAGATTCTGTATTTCATCAGGCGGCACAGGGAAAATACAGTAGTGTGTTATCTCTGTACCATGATCAAGGTCATATTGCTACAAAAACATTGGATTTTGAGAAAACAATTGCGATTACAAATGGAATGCCAATTCTCAGAACATCGGTAGACCATGGAACAGCGTTTGATATTGCAGGCAAAGGAGTAGTGAGCGCGGTCAGCATGATTGAAGCCATTCTGCTCGCAGCAAAATATGCTCCGAATTTTAAAAGATAGGAGGGGGCAGAATTATGGTAAATGGACTTAGTGGAGAAAGAATGTTACTCGGACTTGCAATTGGGATTGCAGTATTAATTTTTTTAGTATTAAAGACAAAAATACAGGCGTTCTTAGCATTAATCATTTGTACGGTTATTGTAGGTGTTGTAGGCGGAATGCCATTGAATAATATTACATTGGAAGACGGAACAACATTTGGAATTTTAAATTCAATTACGACAGGATTTGGCGGAACGTTATCCAGTATCGGAATTATAATTGGTTTTGGAGTTATGATGGGACAAATCTTTGAAGTGACCGGAGCGGCAAAACGAATGGCTCATACTTTTTTGAAATTGTTCGGTAAGAAAAGAGAAGAAGAGGCGTTGGCTTTTACCGGATTTCTCGTATCTATTCCGATTTTTTGTGACTCAGGATTTGTTGTACTTTCTCCGATTGCAAAGGCGATTTCAAGAGTAACGAAAAAATCAGTTATCGGTTTAGGTGTTGCGTTGGCAGCGGGACTTGTTATCACACATTCTTTAGTTCCGCCTACACCGGGACCATTGGGGGTATGCGGCATTTTTGGAATTGATGTTGGAAGTTTTATTTTAATGTCTATCCTTTTGGCAATTCCTATGGCGATTGCCTGTATCGCATATTCAAGATTGTATCTGTCAAAAAAATACTATCGTATTCCAAATGAGAATGGGGAAATTGTAGAAGCAAAATATCAGGAACCGGATTATGATGCTGCATTTTCTATGGATATGCAAGGACTTCCGAGTGTATTAGAATCATTTATGCCATTGATTATTCCTATTATTTTGATTTTAATTAATACAGTTGCAACGGCAATGGGGCAGACAAAAGGGTTTATGAGTGTACTTATCTTCTTAGGACAGCCGATTATTGCGGTAGGACTTGGATTAGTAGTGGCTATTTTCACATTGGGAAGAAAATTAGATAGACATACAGCATTAGCAGAAATGGAAAAAGGAATGATGTCCGCAGGTATCATTATGCTTGTTACAGGCGGTGGTGGTGCTCTTGGACAGATTATTAAAGATTCAGGACTTGGAAACTTCATGGCAGAAGGACTTGCAGAAACAGCAATTCCAATTATTATTTTACCATTGTTGATTGCTACGGCAATGAGATTTATTCAAGGCTCCGGAACAGTAGCCATGACAACGGCGGCAAGTATTTCTGCTCCGATTATTATTGCTTCAGGTGCAAGCCCGCTTTTAGGTGCAATCGCCTGCTGCGTAGGTTCATTATTCTTCAGTTACTTTAATGATAGTTATTTCTGGGTAGTTAACCGAACATTAGGAGTCAGCGAGGCGAAAGACCAACTTCGTGTCTGGTCAGTTACTTCAACGGTAGCGTGGGCAGTCGGTGTAGTAGAAGTCTTGATATTGAGTATATTTATGTAAGAGGAACACTTGGAATATTGCGTGATGAAACGCAGTATTTCAGGTGTTTTTTTTAATAAATTATGGTATACTTGGCGTAAGAAAGTACGGGAGAGCAAGGAGAGAACGATATGCTGGCGGCAGAAAGAAGAGAGAAAATTACAGAATTCCTTCGTAAATATGGGAGTGTACATGTTGAAGAGTTGGCACAGAAATTACAAGTAAGTACAATGACGATAAGACGGGATTTATTAAAACTACAGCAGGACGGAAAAATTGAGCGTTGTCACGGCGGAGCGGTAGTGAAACAGGAAGTGACTTATATTGATAAGCAGACAAGTCATTGCGAAGAAAAGGTGGCAATCGCGGAGAAATGTGCGGAATATGTGTCTTCGGGAAATACTGTGTTTTTGGATGCGGGGACGACAACTTATGAAATTGCGAGAAAGATTATGGAAATACCGGATATTTTAGTTGTGACAAATGATTTGGAAATTGCACAGTTGCTGAAAAACAGTCAGGCAGAATTATTTCTCTGCGGAGGATATGTACAAAAGTCTACAGGAAGTATGTTTGGACGGTATGCGACACAAATGTTAAAGGATTTTAAATTTGATATAGGATTTTTTGGTGCGGCTTCCATAAATGATGAATTTGAAGTGATGACGCCTACTGTAGACAAAATGTGGTTGAAACGGGAAACGCCAAAGCAATGCAGAAATGTTTATTTGGCGGTGGACAGTTCAAAATTCGGTAGACAGGCAATGTCAAAGATTAATTGTCTGGGAGATTATACTGGTGTTGTGACAGACAAAGTATTTAATAAGGAAGAGCAGGAGAAACTGGAAAAAATGGGAGCGACGATTATAGGCGTTTCCAAATAGAGAAAAGGAAAGAGACGATTTATAGCCTCTTTCCTTTTCTTTATTGATAAATTCGTTTATTTTCGTCCTTTGACTCTGTTGTTAATTGAATTCCAAGACGTTTAAACATTTTCACATCTACGGAAGATAAACGAACAGTTGTATGCACCTGACAACCTTTTAATTTTGGAATCTGCTCTAAGGCAAGTTCAGCATTAGGATTAGATGCCGCACTAATAGACAGAGCGAGAAGAACTTCGTCTGTGTGTAGGCGAGGGTTTTTACTTCCGAGATATTTGGTCTTTAATGTCTGAATCGGTTCAATCGCTTCCGGTGAAATCATATGGAGTTCATCGTCTATTTTGCATAAGTATTTTAATGCATTCAATAGAAGAGCGGCAGATGCCCCGAGTAAGTTTGAAGTTTTTCCTGTAATAATTGTTCCGTCATCTAATTCAATTGCAGCAGCAGGCGCTCCTGTTTCTTCGGCACGTTTTAAAGCGGCAGAAACAACAATACGATCAGAGGTTGTAACGTGAGCCTGTTTCATTAACAATTCGATTTTAAAAATTTCTTCTTCTGAATGAGTGCCTTCAGCAAGTCCGTTCAATGCATCATAGTATCTGCGGATAATTTCCTGTTTAGAAGCGTTGCGGCAGACTTCATCGTCAGAAATACAGTTGCCAACCATATTTACGCCCATATCGGTTGGAGATTTGTAAGGATTTTCGCCATAAATTTTCTCGAAAATTGCGTCGAGTACAGGGAAAATTTCTACGTCACGATTATAGTTTACCGTAGTCACACCATATGTTTCTAAATGGAAAGGGTCAATCATGTTGACATCATTTAAGTCGGCAGTAGCGGCCTCATAAGCAAGATTTACGGGATGTTTTAGCGGAATGTTCCAAATAGGGAAGGTTTCAAATTTGGCGTATCCGGCACGAACACCACGCTTATGTTCATGATAGAGTTGAGAAAGGCAGGTTGCCATCTTTCCGCTGCCGGGACCTGGGGCAGTAATGATAACAAGAGGTCTTGAAGTTTCAATATAATCATTTTTGCCGTATCCGTCATCGCTGACAATGAGAGGAATGTTTGAAGGATAACCTTCGATGCAATAATGAATATATACTTTAATTCCTAAATGTTCCAGTTTGCTCTTAAATAAGTTGGCGCTGCTCTGTCCGGAATATTGAGTAATTACAACACTTCCAACAAACAGACCATTTTCCTTAAATGCTTCCATTAAACGAAGAACGTCCGTATCATATGTGATTCCTAAATCACCGCGAATTTTATTTTTTTCAATATCTCCCGCACTGATAACAATAACTATTTCCGCCTGATCGGAAAGTTGCATGAGGAGGCGGAGTTTACTGTCAGGGGCAAACCCCGGCAACACTCTGGATGCGTGATAGTCATCAAATAGTTTTCCTCCAAATTCTAAATACAATTTGTTATCAAATTGGTTGATGCGTTCACGGATATGCTCCGATTGCATTTTTAAATACTTGTCATTATCAAATCCGATTTTCATAAACTTGCTTCCTCTTCCTTTAATTTGTATAAGTAACTTGTTACACCTAAAAAAACAGTATACTACAAAAATATAGATTTGTCTAAAACTATTTAATAGAAGTTTTAGAAATGAATGGTAGTTTTCACAATCTTTTTATTGATTTATGGGAAAGCCATCTTTATAATAGAATAGATGAGAAATAGGAGGAAGGATATGGACAATCAAAATAATAAAAATAAGAATAAAAACCAGAAAAACAACAAACAGGGTTGGGGTATTATTCTTTTTACAACACTGATGACATTATTCTTAGTGTTGGCGTTATATCAGTTTATGCCGGGAAGCAATCCGAAAGAGATTACTTACGATCAGTTTTTAAAGATGGTCGATGAAGGAAAAGTAGCGAAAGTCAAGATTGCTTCGGATAAAATAGAGATTACCCCGAAGAAAAAAGACGGCAGCAAGGATTCGGAACTTATGTTTCCGGCAGTAGCACCGAAATATTATACGGGTGTTGTGAAAGATGATACTTTATCAGAACGATTATACAAAGCAAAAGTAAAATATGCACAGGAAATTCCGGATTCAGGTTCTGAGATTTTCTGGAATATTATGCTTACATTAGTATTGCCTACATTGCTGTTATTTGGAGTGTTCTCATTCTTTATGAGAAAAATGTCTAAGGGCGGAGGTATGATGGGAATTGGCAAGAGTAATGCCAAGATGTATGTGGAGAAACAGACCGGTGTTACATTTAAGGATGTGGCAGGTCAGGATGAGGCGAAGGAATCTTTACAGGAAGTTGTTGATTTCCTTCATAATCCGGGTAAATATACAAGTATCGGTGCAAAACTTCCAAAGGGTGCATTGCTTGTAGGACCTCCGGGAACAGGTAAAACACTTTTGGCAAAGGCTGTTGCGGGAGAAGCAAAAGTACCTTTCTTTTCACTTTCGGGTTCAGCATTTGTGGAAATGTATGTCGGTGTAGGTGCATCACGAGTGAGAGATTTATTTAAACAGGCACAGTCTATGGCGCCATGTATTATTTTCATTGATGAGATTGATGCTATCGGAAAGAGTCGTGACAATGCTATGGGAAGTAATGATGAGCGTGAGCAGACATTGAACCAGTTATTAGCAGAGATGGACGGTTTTGATACAGACAAAGGGCTTTTATTATTAGCGGCTACAAACAGACCGGAAATTCTTGATCCGGCACTGTTAAGACCGGGACGTTTTGACAGACGTATTATCGTAGATGCGCCGGATTTGAAAGGCCGTATAGATGTATTGAAAGTACACGCAAAAGATGTCAAAATGGATGAAACGGTTGATTTGGAAGCAATTGCTCTTGCGACTTCAGGGGCAGTAGGCTCAGACCTTGCAAATATGATAAATGAGGCTGCAATCAATGCGGTTAAGAATGGCAGACAGGTTGTTTCACAGGCAGATTTATTTGAGGCAGTGGAAGTAGTCCTTGTCGGAAAAGAGAAGAAAGACCGTATTATGAATGCGGAAGAAAGAAGAATTGTATCATATCATGAGGTAGGACACGCGCTTGTAAGTGCATTGCAAAAAGATGCAGAACCTGTTCAGAAGATTACAATCGTACCGAGAACAATGGGAGCTTTAGGATATGTTATGCAGACGCCTGAAGAAGAGAAATTCCTGAATACGAAGAAAGAATTGGAAGCAATGCTTGTAGGTATGCTTGCAGGTAGGGCAGCGGAAGAGATTGTCTTTGATACAGTAACAACAGGTGCTTCTAATGATATTGAAAAGGCGACAAAGATTGCCAGAGCAATGATTACACAGTATGGTATGTCCGAGAAATTTGGTTTAATCGGTTTAGAATCTGTTCAGCATAAATATTTGGACGGACGTCCGGTAACAAATTGTGGCGAGGAAACGGCGGCAGAAATCGACAGAGAGGTAATGAAGATGTTGAAAGATGCCTATGAGGAAGCAAAACGTCTTCTTTCAGAAAACCGTGAGGCATTGGATAAGATTGCAGCATTCTTAATCGAAAAAGAAACAATCACCGGCAAAGAATTTATGAAGATTTTCCGCGAAGTACAGGGAATTGAAGAAGAGGAAGAGCCACAGAAACAGAGAATTGAAATGAAAATGGAAGAAACTGAACAGCCGGTACAGTCTGAGGAAGAAAAAGCAGAACTATCTGATACAACAGAAGAATAAAAAGGAAAAGATTGCGAGTGTTAGGGAGGCACTCATAAGACAGTATTAGAAATGTTTTCGGGAAACGGCATAGCTTGCGAGCTATGCCGTTTCTCCATTTTGCAGGTCATTCAGTAAAGACGCGGGGAGTATTCCCACAAGGTCATAGGAAATGTCAATCTGTTGTTCCCTATACCCCTTTGACTTGTCCGGCGCGTGAACGTACACCGCCTTTACCATGTCATTTAAGACGGCGGGCGTTAATTCGTCCAAGTCAAGATATTTCCGTACTTTGCTGATGAACCTATCAATGTTCTCTGTTTGTTCTTCCTGTTCGTTAATTTCTTCGTTCAATCGCAACAGCTTTTCCCGCAGTTCTTCCTGCTCCTGCTCGTAATCGCCGGAGAGCATTTGAAATCTGCTGTCAGATAGTTTCCCGCCCACGTTGTCCTCGTAAATACGCTTGAATAATCGGTCAAGTTCCTCTATTCGGCGTTCCGCTTGCGTCAGTTGCCGCCGCTTTGCCGCCAGTTCCTTTTTCGCTTCGGCTTTCTGTTTCGCACCCATAGCTTTTCGGAATTGTTCTTCGTGGTTAGCGACACAGGCAATCGTCAATCTCATGTGAGCAAGTACGCCCTGTTCCAAGACAACGGCGCGGATAAAATGAGTAGAGCAAATCTCTTTCCCCTTGAGCCTTGAAGTAGAGCAGACAAAATGGTCTTGCCTTGCTTCAAAATTCTTGCTTGTGCAATAATACAGCTTTTCGCCGCAATCGGCACAGCGCACAATGCCGGAAAACATATTCGTCTTTCCTGTTCTCGTCGGGCGGCGCTTGTTCTTCCGTAATTCCTGCACCCGTTTCCATGTGTCAGCGTCAATGATTGCCTCGTGGGTATTCTCAAACACAAGCCACTTTTCCTCTGGATTGTAACAGGTTTTCTTGCTTTTGTAGGACTGCTTATAAGTCTTGAAATTTACCGTATGCCCTTGATATTCTGGACGCTCCAAAATGTCAGCTATGGTATCGCCCGTCCAGTTATAGGGATTGTCCGGCGATGTGTTCCTCGTTGCCCTGCCTGTCTGCTGAAAATGGATTGTCGGCGTTATGACTTTATCCTCTTTCAGAATACGGGCAATCTGCGATGGTCCGTAACCGTCCAGACAAAGGGCAAATATCCGCTTAACTACTTCGGCGGCTTCTCCGTCCACAATCCACCGTTTTCTGTTATCAGGGTCTTTCATGTAACCATAGGGCGGGTTTGTGCAAAGGTATTCTCCTGCTTCTCCTTTTGACTTCATCACAGCGCGGATTTTTTTGCTTGTATCTTTTGCGTACCACTCGTTGATGATGTTCAAAAAGGGGGTAAAGTCGCTGTCCTGCTGGTTTGCGCTGTCTATGCCGTTATTGATAGCGATAAACCGCACGCCCTTTTCCACGAATAGGACTTCGGTGTAAAAGCCCACTTTCAGATAGTCGCGCCCAAGCCGCGACATATCTTTGACAATCAGCGTCGCCACTTCTCCGTTTTCAATCCGTTCCAGAAGTTCGCTCCAACTCGGACGGTTGAAGTTCGTTCCAGAATATCCGTCGTCCACAAAAAACGCAGTATTTGAGAAATGATTTTCTTTTGCGTATTTACTTAAAATTGCCTTTTGATTAACAATGCTGTTGCTGTCGCCCTGTAATTCGTCGTCGCGTGATAAGCGGCAATAGAGGGCGGTAATTTTGTCAGACTGCCTTAACATAGTTTCTGCTCCTTTCATCGGCGGGCAGTCTGCCAATACAGGATTGCTTACCCCTATTTTATCGGCTCCGGCATTTTTAATCAACATCTTTTTTGCCCTTTTCCTGCTCCATAAGGCGTAAAATCTTGTGGGGCAGGCTCCTTTCCCCGTCATAACTGCCTGTAAAGCGATACAGCGTCCTGCCAGATTTTATCGTTACTTCATGCGTTGGCAATTCTTGAAACAGCGGATTTTCCACTACAATATGCCCGTCCTTGATTTTTCGTTTCCGTTCCATTCCTTTCCCGTCCTTTCTTTGATTTGTAATGTGATAAGTTTCGTAGCAAGCATAGGAAAAGAGTACCCTTTTCCGAAAATGCCCTGCATTTTGCTTGTTGGGAAGTTTCCCAAACCCTCTGATTTTCCTCTCACTACCTACAACACCGGACAGAGCGATTTTGCCAAAGTTTTGAAAGAAATTTTTCAAAAAGTTTTTCTTATCTCTTAATACGGAAATGTTTCTGAAATGCCAAATAAATAACCGTTTAGAGAAAAATTATTTGAGCGTCATAACTTAAAACCCTCTCAAACTTGACACTGTAAAGTTTAAGCCTTATAATATAGACAGTGTAAAGATTGGAGGAATTAGAATGGCAAAGCAACGACAGACTTATCATCACAAGGACTTGCGAAATGCTTTGATTGAAACAGGCATTCAGATTGTAAGTACAGAGGGAATAAATGCTTTTTCTTTGAGAAAGGTAGCTGCGGCGTGTGGTGTCAGCCATGCTGCTCCTTATAGTCATTTTCAAAATAAAGAAGAACTGCTTGAAGCAATGCAATTATTTATCACAGATAGATTTTCTAAACAATTAGAAAGTACCGTTCAAAAGAATAATAATGTCGCAGAAATATTGAAAGACATGGGGATAGCCTATGTATCTTTCTTTGTAGAGAACCCTGTTTATTTTCAATTTTTATATTCTCAATCCAATATAAAAATTGACTTATCATTATCAATACCAGACGACCAAAACTATAAACCTTATATTATCTATAAAAATATTGTAAGTAAATTATTAGAGCAAGCGCACTATTCAGAAGAAAAGCAAAATGATATTATCATAACCATTTGGGCTTTTATACATGGCGTTACTTCATTAGCCACCATGAATAATGTAAATTATGATAATGATTGGAGAGAGAAGGTCATTGATTTTATGGACGTTTTTCAACTTTCCTTTTTAGATAATACGGGAGAAAAAATATGATAGGGATTTATTTTAGCGGAACAGGAAATACAAAATATTGTTTAGAAAAGTTTGTTGCTCTATATGATAGGAACATTGAAATAACCCCTTTAGAAGATACAGGTACAATGGAAAAAGTTACATATCATAAAGACATTATTTTTGCTTATCCAATCTATTACAGTAACTTGCCTAAAATTGTACGGGATTTTATCTGCGAAAATTCTGATATATGGAAAGGAAAACGTGTTTTCATTATTGCAACAATGGGACTGTTTAGCGGCGACGGTACGGGTGTAGCTGCAAGATTGTTCAAACGATACGGCGCACAGGTATGGGGTGGACTTCATTTGAAAATGCCGGATTGCATTTGTGATGTAAAAGCCTTAAAGCGTACTCCGGCTCAAAATAAGCAAATTGTTATACAAGCAGAAGAACGCATAAAATCAGCGGTGTCCAATTTGAAAAATGGTACTCCAACTAAAGACGGTTTGGGATTTTTATGCCATATTGCAGGGCTTTTGGGACAGCGGCTTTGGTTTTACCATAAAACACAAGAATATTCAGACAAAATACAGATAGATACCGACACTTGTATAAAGTGCGGGAAATGTGCATTGGTGTGTCCTATGAATAATTTGTCATTATCAGAAGATAAGATTATAGCAGACGGACGGTGTACGTTATGCTATCGGTGTGTAAATCAATGTAGCAAGAAAGCAATTACCATTTTGGGTAAACAAGTGATTTTTCAGCACACTGTATCTGATTTTCATTAAAGGTAGTTTGATTAGAAATGAGGTGGTGTATTGCAACAAGAAAAATGGATTTTATGTCCTGTATGCAATAATAAAACCCGATTAAGAATACGGGAAGATACAGAAATAAAGAATTTCCCACTATACTGTCCGAAGTGTAAGCAGGAAAATCTTATCAATGTAAAAAATTTGAATATTTCAGTTATCACAGAGCCAGACGCATTGACGCAGAGCCGATAATCACAAGAAAATCTTATGATTATTGGCTCTTTCTGTTTTGTGATAGGAAAGCAAACCGCCATTTCCTGTATATAAAATGGAATAGCGGTAAATACACAATTATTTTTATGGACATGGCGGTGTCGGGAGATATTGCCATGTTTCTTTTTCACAGTTTTAATTCTATTCCATTGTTAAAAAAAGCCTATTCCATGCAACGGGATTTTGCGGTTATGAAGATGAATACACAAATCATCATAATTACTTAAATAACTCATATTACCAAACGCCTATGCGGTTTTATGCCTGCATGGGCGTTTGTTGTAATAGCCCCCTGCTGGGAAGAAAGGGGGTGAGTTATGATGAAGTATTCTGAACAATTCATGGAGCATATCGAATATGCCTTTGCCGCGTTCTGCAAAATCGTTCTCCGCAATGCGGCAATCAGCGCGTACCGCGATTTTGGACGGAAACAGAAGCATGAAGTGTCGCTTGACTATCTGATGTCGGAAACGTCTTTTGAACCGTTAGCAACCGATAACTATTTTGAGCAGTATGTTTATGAGAAGCCGACTGTTTTTGTCGTTCAAGGGAAAGAAGTGGTCGTGACAAGTAAACGATTAGCCGACGCATTAGCTAATCTGTCAGAACAAAGGCGTACTGCTCTGCTGATGAATTTCTTCCTCGGTTACAGCGAAAGAAAAATCGGGAATGAGTACGGAAGAAGCAGAAGTACAGTCAACTACTGGAAACTGGCGGCATTGAAGCAGTTAAGAAAAGAACTGGAGGAAACTAAACATGAGGAATAAGAAACTGATACCCTTTGAAACCATCGAGAAAGCTGTTGCAGGCGAGCCGGAAGCCATAGACGCGGTACTGCGGCATTACACTGCGCGGATTAAATATCTGTCTACCTATCGTGGACATATCAACGACGATATTCAAGACCGTCTGAAAGCACAGCTTATCAAAGCTATCCTGCAATTCCGTTTTGACAGGTAGTAGCAAAGCCAAGAGAGCGCAATCGGATAAACCGCTTACGCTCTCTATCCAGTATGGAATGTTATGCGATAAAGAGTGCTTCTCGCTTGATTTAAACGGCATAACAGCGGAGATAAGGGCAGGAGTAAGGGTTTTATATTCCCACTCTTAAAAATAAGGTTCTACTGCGTAACATAACAAACGATATTTTTATATTGCTGTTTCCGTTCCATTCCTTTCCATTCCGGCGGCTCTGCCGCTTTGCCTTGCCCCAAAGGAGAGGGATTAGGGAAAGGATAGGAAGGGAATGGATATTTAATTAAATCCGTATTTAGTATTTCTTTAGTTATTTATATCTTTATTTAATTGCGTTGGATTTTCCAACGTAGGCTTTTCCAAGATAGGTGGTCTATGCTTCCTCAGATAATTACCACAGATTTGTTACGCAGTAGAAAGGCGTTTTTGAGGGAAAAGGTATAAAACCCTTGCCACGCGGAAAACGCACCTGCAAAGCCGCTTATATCAATGCTTTTTCACCCCCTATTGCGTAACAAGGAGCATGAAAAAAGCGGACAAGAAACGCTTTTTTTCTTACTCGCTCTTTTCTGCACCCTGTATGGCAGCTACCCTATTTCAGTTTGTTGGTTGATATTATTTTATGAGTAGCTACCTCACCTCATTTTCCTATTATATTGTCTGCTACTTTCAGTTCCTCTAATTCTGTTTCATATTGCTTGATTGCATTTTTAAGTAGCCATTTACGGTTTTCGCTTTTCCAAGTCTTTAAGTTTTTCCTATCATAGAAAAGCGAGAAATCATGTATGGTACAGGCAAGTTTTGTGTGCATATTTGTCCAATCATGCAATTCTTTAGGCGGTATTGGTAAATCACTTTGTTTAAAAAACCATTTTGTAATTTCGATATTAAGAGGAGCAACGCTATCTATAAGCTGCTCTTCTGTCAATGTATTATTAAGGTATTCTCTAAATATTTTGATATATTGTTCTGCCGCTGATATAAGATTTGCAGTATATTCTCTTGTGATTTGAATTAATTCATCAACACTCATGGGGTTATCTTTAAGACCTTTTATTAACTCATACGAACTATGCACATTAATATGAACACCATTTACAATAGTAGTATTTTTTGAATTTCGATACCACCATTCTTTATCTTGTAAATCATCAACCCATGTGGTGTGACAAATAAAATTGCAATCTACCATATCGTCTTCATCGTATCCGAAATAACACCATACAATATTTGCTGCTCTACCGGCATAACGAGTTTCAGAGATTTTGTTTTGATGGACCTCGTAATAAAGTACTTTGTTTTTAATTTCGTCTGCTATTTCCGCAATTTGTTCCATTGAACTTTGATAACGTAAAATGACCTTTGCAGATAATCTTTTAACGTTTCCATGATGCACTGGTTCAACACTATAAATTATATAATTATCACATTCTTCGTAAATTTTTGCGACTTTATAAGGATTGTATTCCTCAACATCAAAAAAGATAGTTCCTCCAACACTTGAACGAAATATAGGCTGCTGAAAATTATGTTCTCCTTTCTTGTTTGATAATTCTGAGAAATGAAATATTGCTTCATTTATTGCTTCAAGAGATTTCTTACCTTTTCTAATCAAAAAACGAGAAGTTAGCGCATCACATACAAAGCTTGTGTATAAACTTATTTGCCGATCTTCATTAAAGCCAGAAAATTGTTCGGCTCCGCAAGAAGCTAAAATCGCAAAGCCACGCCCAGCAAAATGCTCAACTGTTTCGTTTATATCTATTGCTGGAACACAATCAAGTGCAAAGCCTCCTGAATGGCAACTATCTAAGATTGCAATTTTATTTTTTGTTTGTATTTGCTCTATTGTGCAAATAAGGTCTTGCAGGTCGATTAAGCTATCGCTTAACACTAAGCAATTTTTACCACCATGACCAGAAAAGTAAAAAATGAAAGTATCGTCTTCTGTTGCATCTTTAAGCACAGTATGTATTGATGTAATAAGTTCATTCCTTGTTACTATCCCAGTTTCACCACATAAAAGTATATTATCTGAACTTACATTTAACCCTTGCACAAGGGCCGTTTTCATCGCAAACAAATCATTTTTGCACAAGGGCAAAGGTTGGCACTTAATCTTTAAATATTCGCATACTCCTACTAACAATGCTCTTATGGTTCCCATATCTACTTGCCACCTTTCAATATTTTCCACATTATTCTATCATGAAATTAAATGTTTTTCTACATCTATTACAGTAGATGATATACTGCATTACATGCAATAATTTTGTATTAATATTAGCTTAAAATAGGTGTTTTCTGCAAAGTGAAACGGACATACTACTGTTAAAGTGATATGTCCGTTTCACTTTGCACCCTGTATGGCAACTACCCTATTTCAGTTTCTTGGTTCATACTGTTTTATGAGTAGCTATCATTATCGCAATCTTTTTTTGTGGATAAATACTTTCAAAACTGTAAGTGTTTTTCGAAAAAACTCTTGCTATAATTCCTATATCACTTATAGAAATAGGCAAAAGGAGGAAGGATTATGGAACATATATTGAAGTTGGAACAGGTGAAAAAATATTATGGCGGAAATGGAAATAATATAACAAAAGCGGTGGACGGCATTTCCATGTATGTAGATAAAGGGGAGTTTGTTGCAATTATGGGAGCGAGCGGTTCGGGTAAAACAACATTATTGAACTGTATTTCCACAATTGATACGGTGACAGGAGGGCATATCGTAGTCAATGGAAAGGATATTACAGCAATAAAAGAGAAAGATTTTGCAGATTTCCGAAGGGAAAATTTAGGGTTTATTTTTCAGGATTTTAATCTGTTGGATACATTGACGATAGAAGAAAATATTGCTCTCTCGTTAATTATCAATAAAGGAAATCCACAGAAAATTGGAGAAGAGGTGAAATCTATCGCTAACAAACTGGATATTTCCGATATTTTATCTAAATTTCCTTACGAAGTTTCAGGCGGACAGAAACAGCGTTGTGCCTGTGCAAGAGCGTTGATTAATAAGCCGAATCTCATACTGGCAGATGAACCTACAGGGGCACTTGATTCTAAATCTTCAAGACTTTTGTTGGAAACAATGTCGAATATGAACGAGAAACTGCAGGCAACGATTTTAATGGTTACTCACGACCCGTTTAGTGCATCTTTTTGTAAACGGATTTTGTTTTTGAAAGATGGAAAGATTTTTAATGAAATACAAAAAGGAGAGAAGAGCAGAAAAGAATTTTTTAATGAAATTTTAGACATTTTGACCCTGTTGGGAGGTGAAGTGGGAGATGTTAAGTAAATTAGCCTTTCGCAATGCGAAACGAAGTTTAAAAGATTACCTTATTTATTTGATTACAATTACGATGTCCTTTTCACTGATGTTTGCCTTTAATCTTGTGTCGAATAGTGATGCAGTGGTAAAACTGTCAACGGGTATGGATACATTTAAAAATATTTTGTTATTTGTAAATGCTATTATTATTTTTGTTGTATGTTTTTTGATTAACTATACGACAAAATTTATGTTTGAAAAACGAAGCAAAGAATTTGGAACGTATATGTTGCTTGGAATTAAGAAAAAAGAAATTACGAAAATGTTTGTACTGGAAAATATCCTGCTTGGTTGTTTTGCGTTAGTGTTGTCAATTCCTATTGGATTTATTTTCAGCCAGTTTATTTCTTTAATTATTGTTCATATATTAGATTTTACCGGAGTGGTATTTATTTCTTTTGAGTGGAAAGCAATAGGACTTTTGTTTATTTATTTTGTGGCAATTTATATGCTTGTTCTCGTTAATCTATGGAGAAAGATGTGGAAAATGTCCGTACATAGTTTTCTCTATTTGGAAAGACAGAATGAAAAGAAAATGTTTCATAGTAAGAAAAATAGAAACAGAATTTTCATTGTCAGCGTGTTGATAGGAATTGTGTCAGTTGTTATATGGCATTCCAGATTTGATATGAAAAACTTCTTTGAACAGGAAACGATGAATTACCTTATGTTTTGTATTATCGGTTTTGTTGTCAGTATGTATGGTGTATACACAACAGTTTCGGATATGATTCTTTCGGTTGTGTTGAGAAGTAAGGCATTGAAATACGACAAAGATAATCTGTTTGTGGCAAGAACATTTGCATCAAAAGCGAGAACAATGAGTTTTGTTTTGGGAACATTTTCTATATTGATTTTGTTGGTCCTGTTAAGTTTTAATATGTCAAGTATCACAAAGGGGATGTATGATTCCATGATTAATCAGGAAGCCCCCTATGATGTAGCGGTTACGGATGATAAAAACTTCTACGATAAATATATTGAAATTATAGAGGAAGATTATACGATAGAGGATACTTTTTCTTATGATATTTATTGGGATGAGAAATGTCAGGTACAGAAACATGTAAGTCAGTTTCATGACAGTGATTGTATTGTAAAATTAAGTGATTATAATCGGCTGATGGAGTTAAGAAATGAAAAAACGGTTTCATTAAAAAATAATGAATATATGATTGTAGCCGTGTCAGCAACAGAAACAAAATTAAAGGATGTACCCCAAATTAAAGAAATTGAGGGAGTAAATGGAAAAACATTAAAATTAAAGAAAATTACAAGTAAGAATTTTTGGACTTTTATGAATGAACAGGCGGACTATATTATGATTTTCCCCGATGAATATGTGCAAAATATGGAAGTGGGGGAGAGTCATCTTGTAGTTAATGTAAGAGGAAATGCAGATGCAAAACTACTTGAAAAAATTCGTGACAGAATGGAGTGGCATTTGAATGAAAGACTTTATAAAATATCTTCACGGGGAGCGATGATTGAAGAACAAAATACAATGACAGCGATGCTATCGAGTATTTGTCTTTATATGGCATTTATCTTTATCGCAGTTGTAGGAACTATACTGGCAGTGCAGTCGCTTAGTGATTCCACAAAATATAAGTATCGTTATCTTACATTGAGAAGATTGGGAGTAAATGATAAGAGCCTGTATAAGACGATAAGAAAACAGTTAATTGTACTGTTTGGGTTACCGCTGATTTATCCGCTCATACTTTGTTTCTTTCTGATAAAATCAATTAATAATGTGTATTATATTTTTTTGGAAAGTAAATTTACATATATTTTCTACTTTTTTAGCGGGCTTATATTGTTTCTCTGTATTTATGCGGTATATTGGATAGTTACTTATATTAGTTTTAAAAGAAATATTAATGAGGAGAGTTAGTTTGGCTAACTCTCTTTGTCGAATGTGTGTATAATAAAAAATGGAGGGAGGTATGGAAAATGAAAATAGGAATTATTGAAGATGATGAGATTACCCGTCAGGAATTGGCAAAATTATTGAATGGGAAAGGATATGAAACGGAATTGTTTACCGATTTTGAAAATATACCGGAAAGTTTAGAGAAAAGTGTATTAGATTTAATATTGCTGGATGTAAACCTTCCATATGAAAATGGATATGAGATATGTAAAAAAGTAAAGAACGTACAGCGGATACCGATTATATTTGTTACGAGTAGAGATACAACAGCAGATGAATTGCAGAGTATTCAGGCGGGCGGTATTGATTTTATTTCAAAGCCATATGATACATTGATTTTACTTGAGAAAATAAAAAGAGCACTTCAACTTTCCAATCCAAATAACTTTAGGGAAATTACAAAAAGAGGATGTACTTTGGATTTACATTTATCTATATTGAAATATAAAGAAGAAACGATTGAATTGACACGGAATGAATTTCGTATTTTATACTACTTTTTTATGAATGGGGAGAAAGTGATAGGAAAGGAAGAATTGCTGGAAAAATTGTGGAATGATAAATACTATTTGGATGAAAATGTACTTCTTGTTAATATGACAAGATTGAAAAAGAAGTTAAAGGAAATAGGTGTTTCACATTTATTGGAAAATGTTAGAGGGAAAGGATGGAAATTATGAGTTTTATTACCTTTTTAGAGGAAAAAATAGTATATATTTTATTTCAACTGTTTTTTCTCGTCATGATTTCATTTCTTCTCTTTTCCTCGGGAGTGGACGGATTATATATTTTTCTGATGCTTCTTATATGCGTTGTTTTTCATGCGGGATTTCTATGGCTGACTTACCGGAGTAAATGCAGAAAAAACTGTCAGATAATACAGATGACGGATAGACTTCAGGAAACGTATTATATTTCTGAAATTCTTCCAAAACCGAAAGAGTTGGAAAATGAAGCGTATTATTACGCTTTAAAAAGTGCCTGTAAGGCGATGAATGATAAAATCAGTGTGTTGGAAGAAGAACAGTTAGCATATCAGGAGTATGTAGAAAGTTTTGCCCATGAAATAAAAATACCAATCGGAGCATTATCGCTGACATTTGATAATACAAGAAACTATTTGCTGAAAAAAGAAACAGATAAGATTTTTCAGTTAGTGGAACAGATGTTATATTATGCGAGAAGTGAAAATACAGAAAAGGATTATTTCGTTAAGGAATTATTGCTAAATGAAATGATTCATCAGGTCTTGTTGAAATTCAGGTACGTATTGTTGGAAGAAAAAGTGACTTTGGACATTCGAGATATGAATAATACTGTTTATACAGATGAAAAATGGTTATATTTTATTCTTTCTCAAATCTTGCAGAATGCAGTGAAATATATGGATAAACAGCAGAAAAGACTTGTGATTTACAGCAATGATAACAGAGAGAATATTGCTCTTATTGTGGAAGATAATGGCTGTGGAATAAAAAAGTCTGAATTATCCAGAGTATTTGAAAAAGGATTTACGGGTTCTAACCGAAAAAAAGTTAATTCTACAGGGATGGGGTTGTATTTGGCAAAAAAATTATGTGACAGATTAGGGTTAGAGTTGCAGGTTGCTTCAGAAGAAGAAAAGTATACAAGGGTAACGATTTTCTTTCCCAAAGGTTCAGTACATTCCTTTTTAGATTGAATTGTTTTAATGGATGATACAATTGCATTAAAAAATGCAAAAGCAAAAATCGGAAATGAAAAAATGAAATATTTCTTGCAAAAACAAAAAGATTGTTATCCTATTAACATAGTGACTAAACAAAAGGAGAAAAATTATGAATCAGAAAAACGAAAAGAAAATCTTGTGGTACAGTCTTGCGTTTATGGCGTTTGGCGGTGTATGGGGATTCGGTAACGTTATCAACGGATTCTCAGAATATAATGGTTTACAGGCAATTGTTGCTTGGATAATTGTATTCGGTATTTATTTTGTACCATATGCATTGATGGTAGGTGAACTTGGTTCGGCGTTTAAAAATGCCAATGGTGGAGTGAGTTCATGGATTTCAGCAACTATGGGAAAAAGACTTGCATACTATGCCGGTTGGACATACTGGGTAGTGCATATGCCTTACATTTCACAGAAACCGAATTCAGCGGTTATTGCAACAAGTTGGATTTTATTTCAGGACAACAGAGCAAGTAAGATGAACACAACAGTAATGCAGTTGTTATGTCTTGCAATTTTCTTTTTAGCATTATATCTTGCATCTAAGGGAATTTCTATGCTGAAGAAAATTTCTACACTTGCGGGAACAACAATGTTCATCATGTCTATTTTGTACATTGTATTAATGATGGCTGCACCGGCAATCACAAATGCACCGTTATTAGAAATTGACTGGTCTTTGAAAACATTTATGCCGACATTTGATATGAAATTCTTTACAGGGCTATCTATTCTTGTTTTTGCGGTAGGTGGTTGTGAGAAATTCTCACCATATGTAAATAAGACAAAAAATCCTGCAAAAGACTTCTCTAAAGGTATGATTGCGTTGGCTGTCATGGTTTCTGTATGTGCTATTTTGGGAACAATTTCAATGGGAATGATGTTTGATTCAAAAAATATTCCTGCTGACCTTATGACAAACGGTGCTTACTATGCATTCCAGAAATTAGGTGAATACTACCATGTAGGAAACTTATTTGTAATTTTATATGCGATTACACAGTTCCTCGGACAGTTCTCTGTTATGGTTATTTCTATCGATGCACCGCTTTGTATGTTACTTGGAAATTCTGATGAAAACTACATTCCAAAATCAATGTTCAAACAGAACAAACATGGTGCATATACAAACGGACATAAATTAGTAGCAGTAATTGTAAGTATTTTAATTATTATTCCTGCATTTGGTATCAAAAATGTAGACGTTTTAGTTAAATGGCTTGTAAAATTGAACTCTGTATGTATGCCATTACGTTACTTGTGGGTATTTGTTGCGTATGTTGCATTGAAGAAAGCGGGAGAAAAATTTGCTCCTGAATATAAATTTGTGAAGAATAAAACAATCGGTATTATCTTTGGAGTATGGTGCTTCATCTTTACAGCGATGGCCTGCATCGGAGGTATTTATTCGGATGATTTATTCCAGCTTACATTAAATATTCTTACACCATTCATTCTTTTAGGATTAGGTGCAATTATGCCGATTCTTGCAAAGAAATCAAAAAAATAAGAGAAAATAAAACGAAGGGCATATCCTGTTTTGCGGGATATGCCTTTTTTGACTATGAAAGATATGTTAAAATATAGGGGGAGAAAGGAAAAGAAAAATGTTTAACATAGAGGAAGAATTAAAAAAATTGCCGGGAAAGCCCGGGGTATATTTAATGCATGATGAGAAAGATGAGATTATTTATGTGGGAAAGGCAATCAGTCTGAAAAATCGTGTTCGCCAGTATTTCCAAAGTAGTCGGAATAAGGGAGTTAAAATTGAACAGATGGTTACGCATATTTCCCGTTTTGAATACATCGTAACAGATTCGGAATTAGAGGCGCTTGTCTTAGAATGTAATTTGATAAAAGAACACAGACCGAAATATAATACGATGCTTATGGATGATAAAACATATCCGTTTATTAAGGTGACGGTAGACGAAGAGTATCCGAGAGTATTATTTGCCAGAGAAATAAAAAAAGACAAGGCAAAATATTTTGGACCGTATACAAGTGCAGGTGCGGTAAAAGACACTATAGACTTAATTCGTAAACTTTATCATATACGGAGCTGCAATCGAAATCTGCCAAAAGATATTGGAAAAGAGCGTCCGTGTCTGAATTATCATATCAAACAATGCTATGCTCCGTGTCAGGATTATATTTCTAAAGAGGAATATAGGAAATCGGTGCAGCAGGCGTTACGGTTTCTCGGCGGAGAGTATGATAAAATTTTAAAAACGTTAGAGGAAAAAATGAATCAGGCATCAGAAGAACTTGATTTTGAAAAAGCGATTGAATATAGAGAATTATTAAATAGTGTTAAGCAGATTGCCCAAAAGCAGAAAATAACAAATAGCGACGGAGAAGATAAAGATATTTTGGCAGTTGCAACAGAAGAGGACGATGCGGTTGTACAGGTGTTTTTTATTCGTGGGGGAAGGCTGATCGGACGAGATCATTTCTATATGAAAATAAGCAGGGATGAGAAAAAAAGTGAAATTTTAGAAAATTTTATTAAACAATTTTATGCGGGGACACCTTACATTCCGCGAGAACTTATGGTGCAAGAAGAATTGAAAGAAAGTAACCTTTTGGAAGAATGGCTTACACAAAAGAAAGGGCATAAAGTGTATATAACCGTTCATCAGAAGGGGCAGAAAAAGAAACTGGTAGATTTGGCGGAGAAAAATGCAAAACTTGTTCTTTCTACAGACAAGGAAAGGTTGAAACGGGAAGAAGGAAGAACAATCGGTGCAGTAAAAGAAATAGAAAAGTTGCTGGGATTGTCGAACCTTTCCAGAATGGAAGCATTTGACATTTCAAATACGAATGGATTTAATTCGGTAGGTTCTATGGTTGTTTATGAAAAAGGAAAGCCAAAAAGAAATGATTACCGCAAATTTAAAATCAAAGGAGTGCAGGGTGCAGACGATTACGCAAGTATGGAGGAAGTGTTGACGAGGCGATTTGAACACGGTATAAAAGAAAAAGAAGAAGGAAAAGAACTGGGAAGTTTCACCTCGTTTCCGGATTTGATTATGATGGACGGCGGAAAAGGGCAGGTAAATGTGGCGCTTCAGGTATTAGAAAAACTGCATTTAAACATTGCTGTTTGTGGTATGGTAAAGGATGATAATCACAGGACAAGAGGGTTATACTATAACAATGTGGAAATACCGATTGATAGAAATTCAGAGGCGTTTCGTCTTATTACACGCATACAGGATGAGGCACATAGATTTGCAATTGAATTTCATCGGAAACTGAGAGGGCAAGGGCAGGTTCATTCGATTTTAGACGATATTAAAGGGATAGGACCGGCGAGAAGAAAAGATTTGATGAAACATTTTGCGAATTTAGATGCAATTAAAGAGGCGACAATAGAAGAATTGAAAAATTTACCGTCAATGAATGAAAAATCGGCTCAAGAAGTGTACAACTTTTTCCATAAATGATATACTAAACAGAGTGAATATTTTAAATAGAAGGAGGAACTTTATGAGTTGCACTGGAAGTGTCGGATTAGAAAAATTAGTTGAAAAAATGGAACTGAAAAATCTTACACCGGATATAGATATGACAGAAAGAGTTATCACTGTACCGGATATTAACCGTCCTGCATTGCAGTTAACAGGATTTTTTGACCATTTTGATTCAGAACGTATTCAGGTAATTGGATATGTGGAATATACTTATTTGCAAAAAATGCCGGAAGAGAGAAAAGAAATTATATACGAGCAGTTATTATCATATGATATTCCATGCCTGATATACAGTACAAAGGTATATCCGGATGAATTGATGTTGAAAAAAGCAAATGAAAAAAATATTCCGGTATTTGCTACAGACAAAAAAACATCTGATTTTATGGCAGAGGCAATACGTTGGTTAAATGTGGAACTTGCACCTTGCATTTCTATTCATGGTGTTTTAGTTGACGTATATGGTGTCGGTGTGTTGATTATGGGTGAAAGCGGTATCGGAAAAAGCGAGGCTGCTTTAGAGTTGATTAAGCGAGGACACAGACTTGTAACAGATGACGTTGTCGAAATCAGAAAAGTAAGCGATGAAACACTTGTAGGTACAGCACCGGATATTACAAGACATTTAATTGAGTTGCGCGGTATCGGAATCGTGGACGTAAAAATGCTCTTCGGTGTTCAAAGCGTAAAAGAAACACAGAATATTGACCTTGTCATTACACTGGAAGACTGGAATAAGGAAAAAGAATACGACAGACTAGGGTTGGAAGAAGAATATACGGAATTTCTTGGAAATAAGGTGGTATGCCACTCCATTCCAATCCGTCCGGGACGAAATCTTGCAATTATCGTAGAATCTGCGTCAGTAAATCACAGACAAAAACAAATGGGATACAATGCGGCACAGGAATTGTATAGAAGAGTACAGGAAAACTTAACACAAAAGAAATAGGAGTGAAAAAATGAGATATTGTTTTGGAGTTGATATTGGCGGAACGACAGTTAAAATGGGGCTATTTCATTTTGACGGCACATTAGTAGAAAAATGGGAAATTGAAACAAGAAAAGAAAATCACGGAGAAAATATTCTTCCTGATGTAGCGTATTCCATTCAAGATAAAATGAAAGCACACAACTTAGAAAAAGAGGATGTTCTAGGAGTGGGAGTGGGAATACCTGCTCCGGTTACAGATGCAGGAGTTGTACAGGCAACTGCTAATTTAGGTTGGGGATACAAAGAAGTAAAACATGAATTAGAAACATTAGTAGGAATTTCTGTAAAGGTTGGAAATGACGCAAATGTAGCGGCTTTAGGTGAAATGTGGAAAGGCGGCGGATTTGGTCATAAAAACATGATTATGGTAACGCTTGGAACAGGTGTCGGTGGTGGAATTATCTCAAACGGACATATGGTAGTAGGAGGACACGGTGCAGGCGGAGAAATCGGACATATCTGTGTAAATTATGATGAAACCGAAAAATGTGGTTGTGGAAGCAGAGGATGTTTAGAGCAGTACGCATCTGCAACGGGAATTGTAAGACTTGCAAAAAGACGACTTGGAAAAAATGATGATGCAACAGTACTGCGAAATGAAGAAGTCAGCGCAAAAACTGTATTTGATGCGGTAAAAGCAGGTGATATGGTTGCCATTGAAATTGCAAAAGAATTTGGAAAATATTTAGGGTATGCGTTGGCGAATTTGGCAGCGGCAGCAGACCCTGAAATTATTGTAATTGGAGGCGGAGTTTCAAAGGCAGGAACAATACTTTTAGACTATATTACAGAACCATTTAAGGAAAGAGTGTTTTTTGCAAATAAAGAGTGCCGATTTGAATTGGCACGACTTGGAAATGATGCGGGAATTTACGGTGCGGCGAAGTTAGTACTAAAATAAGTGTGAAAAAACTGTGAAAGGGGACGTAGTAAAATTGAAGTTTGTGGCGTCCCGAATTGAGTTTTAGTGTGTCCCAAAATGTAAAACGCCCTGTCCCTTTTTGAAAATTACCATAAAAAAGAGGTGAAATAGTAAAAAGGGACAGGGTATTTTTCAAAAAGGGACAGAGATATAGCAAGAAGGGGACGTAGTGTTTTACTAAAACACTACGTCCCCTTCTACTTCTACGGAAATGTCGGAGGAATAGGTTGCTCCGCGTTCTGATTTGTATCAGAATTTCCGTTTTCATAAGAATTATTATCATTAGGATTTTCAAATCCATTTCCACTGTTTGCACCATTATTGTCAGAAGGCATTTCCGTTGTATTATTTTCATCGGAAATATCACCGTTTTCGTCGGAAGTAGTGTTTTCGTGTTCAGGTGATATTATGCCTCCTACAGATCCTGGATATCCGGCATGACTTGAACAAACCTTGTCTGAGCCACCGTCTAATGCGATATATTCCATATGGTATGGGCAAGAATCAGCGGCGACCTTGCCGGAAATGGAACATACTTTTTTCTTCGCTACGGTATTCGGCACTTTAAAGTCTTTATATGGAAGGTTTTTGTGTATTCTAGACATAATTCCTTTCCACAATTTCTGATTATAGTTTCCGTTTGGAAGTTCTTTATTGTCATCAAAACCAACCCACACAGAGCAGGTGTAGTATGGTGTATATCCGCAGAACCAAATATCTACTCGAGAAGTTGTTGTACCTGTTTTTCCGGCGACAGGCATATTTGGAAGCATAGTTTCTTTACCGGTTCCCTGCTTAACAACGTCTTCCATAGCGCTTGTCAGAAGGTAAGCAGTAGATTCGCGTAATGCTGTTTTTGATTTGCTTGTATTATCAATAAGAACATTTCCTTCGTGGTCTAAAATTTTTGTATAGAAGATAGGAGTATTGTAAACTCCACCATTAGCGATTGCGGCATATGCACCTGTCATTTCCAAGTTGTAAACACCGTCTGTAATACCGCCGAGAGCAGTTGGCAGTTGTAAATCGCTATATACTTTTCCGTTGATTTTTTTTGACTTAACTAATGTTTGAATACCTAATTTTTCTGAGTATTCAAATCCAAGTTGAGGAGTGATTTCCTCAAACGTTTTTAATGCACTGATATTAACGGAATCTTGGATAGCGGTTCTCATTGTAACATTACCCTTGAAACCTTTGTAAGCATTTTTGTAAGATTTTCCATTTCTTTCAAAAGGTTCATCTTTTGTTACAGTTCCGAGAGATTGTCCGGCGCTGTCTAAAGCGGGGGCGTAAACTGCTACAATTTTAAATGCAGATCCCGGTTGCCTTAAAGAACCTGTTGCACGGTTCAAACTACGGTTGGATTGTTTCTTTCCACGACCGCCTACAAGTGCCTTGACTTCTCCGGTGTACTGATCCATAACAACTGCGGAAGCCTGAGGCTGTGGAGAAAAGATGATTTTTTCGTCATATTTATCTCCTTCCTGTGCAATGGATGCTTTAAATGCTTCTATACGGGCTTTTGCTTTTTCTTCTGAAGTAAAGAGCAGTCCCTGTTTATCGTTGTATTTTTCTTTTCCGAATTTTTTGAGATGACCGGAACTATAATTTTCTTGTGTACCGTCTTTTCTTGTGATGGTTAAAGCATATTCAACACCCGTGTATACAGATGAGGGATAGTTGCTGTCATTGTTCATCTCTTCATCGGCAATCTTTTGAATTTTAGCATCCTGTGTGGCGTAAATAGTTAAACCACCGCTATATAATGCATTGATTGCCTGTGTTTCGGAATATCCGGGATAACCTGCGTCAGTACGCTGTAAATCTTCAATCACCTGTTCTGCAAGGGCATCGATAAAGTAAGAGTCTACATCGGAACTTGCAAGTTGTGTATTTACATTTTGAATGCGGGCATATACATCGTCAGCCATCGCTTCATCATATTCTGCTTGTGAAATAAATTCTTGTTCCAACATTTTGGTAAGAACTTTTTGGCGGCGCTGTTTATTTTTCGCAGGATTTGTTACAGGGTTAAATGTACTTGGACTTTGTGTGATACCTGCAATAGTAGCGCATTCTGATAAAGTCAGTTCAGAAACATCCTTATTAAAATAACGTTTGGAAGCGGCTTGTACACCTAAAGTGTTTTGTCCTAAGTTGATGGTATTCATATAATTTTCTAAAATTAATTTTTTATCCATCTGTTTTTCGATTTCCAAAGCCAAATACTGTTCCTGAATTTTACGTTCAAGACTCTCGAAAAAACTGTCTTCATTCATAAAATCAGGAAAAACTGTGTTTTTGATTAATTGTTGTGTTATTGTACTGGCACCTTCTGAAAAGTTTCCACTGGTTAGTCCGACAACTCCTGCACGAACAATTCCTTTTAAATCAATTCCCTTATGCTGATAAAAACGTGCATCTTCAATAGCGATAAATGCTTGACGGAGATGAACGGGAATTTCATCAAGGGTTTTGTATACACGGTTAGAACCGGAAGAAACAAATTTTTCGATTTCATTTCCATCCTTATCGACAACAAATGTTGTGTATCCCGTAGGTTTTACATTCGCAGGAGAAATATTAGGTGCGTTGTCAATTGTTTTCTTTACAAAGAAACCGGCACCGATAATACCGACAATCCCAATGATTACAATACAAAGTATAACGGATTTAAAAAGGCGGGAGAAAATTCGTTTCTTCTGCATATTCGCTTTAGAAGTGATTTCCCGCTGCTTTTTTGAAGCGTTCTTTTTTCCATAATTCATGAGTTTTGCCTCCTTTTACCATGATATTATATCAAATAACTAATTTTAAATAAAGCGAAAAATAAAAAGTTCATAAATAGTAGGAAAAACTTAAGAAAATCTTGTGAATGGAAAGAAATTCTTTTATAGTAATAGTGACAAATAAGTATCTTAAGAAAAGGTGAAATGAATATGTTATCAGAATATAAAACAGTATATACAGGCGGAGAGGCTGAAATTGTAGAAAAAAAATCAAGATTTATTGCATCTGTTCAGCCAATCAGCACAGAGGATGAGGCGTTGGAGTTTATTGAGAAAATAAGAAAACAGCATTGGAGTGCAACTCATAACTGTTTTGCATATACCGTAGGAGAGCGGTTTGAAATACAGCGATGCAGTGATGATGGTGAGCCGAGTGGAACTGCCGGTAAACCTATGCTGGATGTACTTCTGGGAGAAAAAATACATAATATAGTAGTTGTTGTTACAAGGTATTTTGGGGGAACACTTCTTGGTACGGGTGGTCTTGTCCGTGCTTATTCAAAAGCAACTCAAGAAGGAATTTCCGTTAGTAAGATTATAACCAAAATGCACGGGTGTAAACTGAAAATCACCACGGATTATACGGGATTGGGGAAAATTCAGTATATTTTAGGGCAGAGGGGGATAACTGTTTTAGAACCTGTGTATACAGATAAAGTAGTATTAGAGGTGTTGGTTCCGGAAGATGAGGAAAGAGGACTGGTAGATGAAATTGTGGAGGGAACGAACGGTCAGGCACTTATAGAGAAGGGTGAAGAATGTTATTTTGCTAAGATTGATGGGGAAATGATTATTTTTCAGGAGTAGAGAAAATATAAAGAAAGGAAATGCTATGACTGAAAAAGAAAAAATGAAAAAGCAAATGCTGTATGATGCAAATAATGACGTGGAATTGTTGAAGGAAAGAAGAATTGCAAAAGATTTATGCTATGAATATAATCAGTTGCGACCTTCTGATGAAGAAAATCAGATAAAACTTATAAAATCGCTTTTAGGAAATACGAAAGAAAAGTTTTGTATTGTTGCACCGTTTTGGTGTGATTATGGATATAATATAGAAATTGGAGAAAACTTTTTTGCAAATCATAATACAGTGATTTTAGATGGTGCAAAAGTTGTTTTTGATGATAATATTTTTGTGGGTGCAAATTGTGGATTTTATACGGCAGGTCATCCTATAGAGGTCGAGAAAAGGAATGCAGGATTAGAATATGCTTATCCAATTACAGTTGGAGATAATGTATGGATTGGTGCAGGCGTCCATGTGATGCCGGGAGTTTGCATAGGAAACAATGTTGTTATTGGCGGTGGGAGCGTTGTTGTAAAAGATATACCGGATAATTCGGTGGCAGTTGGAAATCCTTGTAAAGTAATTCGTCGAATTGAAGAAGATTAAGAATAAAAGAGCCTTCACATTTGAATTGTGAAGGCTCTTTTGAAAGGGGGTACTTATTGAAATTCTGGCTCAATTAAACCAAACGAACCGTCCTTACGTTTATAAACTACATTTACCTGTTCTGTTTCCGCATTGCTGAATACAAAGAAATTATGTCCTAATAAATCCATTTGCATACAAGCATCTTCAGGGAACATTGGTTTGATACCGAAACGTTTTGTACGAACAATTTTAATCTCATCAGAGTCGGCTGTGTTATCTTCTGATTCAAAGAAAGCCTGATTAAAGTTGCCTCCGGCCTGATGTCTTGCCACCAATTTATTTTTGTATTTTCGAAGTTGTCTTTCAATAACTTCCTCTACTAAATCAATGGATACATACATATCATTGCTTACCTGCTCCGAACGAATAATGTCTTTTTTAACAGGAATAGTAACCTCAATTTTTTGCCGATCTTTTTCTACACTAAGTGTTACAATAATTTCCGTGTCAGGAGTGAAGTATCTCTCTAATTTTCCGAGTTTGTGTTCAATGGTTTCTTTTAAACCAGGTGTTACCTCAATGTTTTTTCCGCTAATAATAAAGTTCATGCTGTCCAACTCCTTTTCGATATATTGTACAAAGGATAGTTTGTACTATGGGTATATTATACATAAAAACCAAAATAAATGCAACAAAAAGAAAGATAAAAATATTAAAAAAAAATAAAAGACTGACAATTATATATCAGTCTTTTAGGCTATTTAATTGAGCGGATAACTTCCACACGAGAAATTTCTCCTTTGTGCATTTTGGCAACGCGAAGTCCAAGGTTAGAGAAATAGGCACAAGCGCCAACTCCAATGTCTTCGTTATGTTTTTCCAACTGACGAATGATAACATCCCGAAGGGTATCACCCTCTTCAAAAGGTATGCTTACATGAATAAGCCGGTTGACAAGAAATACTTTTTGCGTTGCACGGAAAAGTATTTTTTCTGCTTCATCAAATTCGCAGAAAAGAAACTTTCTTGTAGCGAACAGGACAGAGATGGCAATGACTCCGATAAGACTGTTTAGCGGAGAACCGTGTTCAATAATTACTTGTCGTGCGATGGCAAAAAGCAATACTTCAAATACCGTTCCGGGTCTGTGTGTGTATACCATTCGGATTAATTCTACTCCGATAATGAGATTAAAACAGTTTTCCAATAAGTCTTCATAGTTTGGAGAAACTTCTAAATTCGGAATGTGAATTAAATCCAATGTAAGTCTTGCGGAGAGTAAAATAATCCCGATAGCAAGCAGGAATGCAATGAACAGTTCCATTGCGTTCGCCAGTTTTTTTAAAATGGCAGATAGATATTTTGTCATAAAAAAGCCCTCGTTTCCCTTTTCTTTTATTTTATCTAATCTCTGCTTTTCTGTAAAGAAGATTTCTGCATTTGACTGAAACAGTATGGATAGAGAACGAGAATCCATAGTACAAGAATAAAATATTCAGCCATTTTTCCAAAAATATTGTTTCCGATAAAAGAAGAAAAAACGGATTTTATCAACAAGGCAAAAAGGAGTCCGACAACCACTTTTAAAATTTGTGTGTAAATATGTTTAGTTTTTACATCAAATTGTAAATGAGTCTGCTCCACATACCAACCGACTGCAAATCCAATACCTGCTCCGCAGGCTTTTAGACAATCGGAAGCATATTTATAAGCGATTATTTCCGAGTGCAGCAGAAAGAGTGCGTATGCAGAAATAAGGACAGCAATGCCTGTTAAGCAGAGTGCGATTTGTTTGCGATAACATTTCTTATCTAATAAAACATGGGAAAAATGTGTAATCAACCATGCAAAAAGCATGGAAATTCCCATGGAAACAAGCACATCTTTCGGTGTGTGTACACCGAGATACATACGAGAAAATCCTACAAGTAAAAAGGCGCATACACAGAAGAAAGAATACGTTTTTTTGCGTGTAGGGCAAGTGGTGCAAAAAGCGAGGTTGCTCCTTGCGTATGTCCACTTGGGAATGAATATCCCGTAGCAGCGGGAACGGCACTTTTCACCGGATGAAAATTTGGGTCTAATACCCATGGTCTAGGAATACGAAAGGTGATTTTTAATGTCTGTACGCAAAGTCCGGCAGTAAAATAAGTAAATCCCAATAAATAAGCAAAGCGTTTATTTACACACCAATAAAGTGTGCAGATAAACGCAATGATTAACAGTTCCTGACCAAAATAAGTGATAAATTGGAAAAAATCATTTAAAAGAGGGGAACGAATCCCCTCAAGCAATCTTAAAAAGTCCACTATTTTGCTCCTCTTTTTCTCATTTTAGAATCAAGAATTTTCTTACGAATACGCAATGTTTTCGGAGTGACTTCAAGTAATTCGTCTGTGTCGATAAAGTCTAAAGCTTCTTCCAAACTTAAAATACGAGGAGTTGTCAATTTCAGGGCATCGTCAGAGCCGGAAGAACGAGTATTTGTCAGATGTTTTGTTTTGCAGACATTTAATTCAATATCTTCGGCTTTTCCGTTCTGGCCGATAACCATTCCGGAGTAAACTTTTTCGCCCGGTCCGATAAATAATGTTCCTCTCTCCTGTGCACTGAAAAGTCCGTATGTTACAGATTCTCCGGTTTCGAATGCGATAAGAGAACCCTGTTTACGATACTGAATATCCCCTTTATATGGAGCATAGCCTTCAAATGCTGTATTTAAAATACCGTTACCTTTTGTGTCAGTCATAAATTCTCCACGGTAGCCGATAAGTCCTCTGGCTGGAATGGAGAATTCTAAACGTGTATATCCGCCGTTTGATGCACTCATGTTTTGGAGTTCACCTTTTCTTTGACTTAATTTGTCAATAACCGTTCCTGTAAATTCATCAGGAACATCAATGTATGCAGTTTCAATTGGTTCCAGTAATTTGCCTTTTTCATCTTTTTTGTATAATACTTCCGCTTTACTAACGGCAAATTCGTATCCTTCACGGCGCATATTTTCAATCAATACAGATAAATGAAGTTCTCCACGACCTGATACACGGAAACTGTCTGCATTTTCAGATTCTTCCACGCGAAGACTTACGTCTGTGTTCAATTCTCTGAAAAGACGTTCTCTTAAATGGCGGGAAGTTACATATTTTCCTTCCTGTCCGGCAAATGGGCTGTCGTTTACAATGAACTGCATAGCGATAGTAGGTTCAGAAATTTTCTGGAATGGGATGGCAACAGGATTTTCAGGTGAACAAAGTGTATCCCCAATAGCAATATCAGAAATTCCTGAGATAGCAACGATTGAACCGATGCCTGCCTCTTTTACTTCTATTTTATTTAAACCGTCAAATTCATATAGTTTGCTGATTTTTACTTTTTTCTGTTTATCCGGTTCATGAGCATTTACGACAACCATGTCCTGATTTACGGAAATTGTACCGTTGTCAACTTTTCCTACACCGATACGTCCGACATATTCGTTATAGTCGATTGTACTGATTAATACTTGTGTATCTGAGTCAGGATCGCCTTCAGGAGCAGGGATGTAGTCTAAAATTGTTTCAAATAAAGGCACCATGTTTTTCGGGTCATCCGTTAAATCTAAAATAGCGTGTCCGGCTTTTGCAGAAGCGTAAATAAACGGACAATCCAACTGTTCATCTGAAGCATCTAAATCCATGAAAAGTTCTAAGATTTCATCTATAACTTCGTCAGGGCGTGCTTCCGGACGGTCGATTTTATTGATACAAACGATAACAGGAAGTTGTAATTCCAATGCTTTACGAAGAACAAACTTTGTTTGTGGCATTGCACCTTCAAAAGCATCTACAACAAGGATAACCCCGTTTACCATTTTCAATACACGTTCTACCTCTCCTCCGAAGTCAGCGTGTCCCGGTGTATCAATGATATTGATTTTTGTATCTTTATAATATACTGCTGTGTTTTTTGCGAGAATGGTAATTCCGCGTTCACGTTCGATGTCATTAGAGTCCATAACACGTTCTGCGACTTCTTGATTTTCTCGGAATACACCGCTTTGTTTTAATAACTCATCAACGAGAGTCGTTTTTCCGTGGTCTACATGGGCGATAATGGCAATGTTTCTTATATCTTCTCTTTTGGTTTTCATTATAAGTTACCTTCTTTCTTTTATCAAAAGCCAGTCAGATAGTTGGCTTATTACCAAATTACAACTTATACAGTTTATCACATTATCGTTAGATTACAAGGGGTTTGAGGGAAAAATACGAAAATACAGTCATGAGTCTTTACTTATATAAAAGAGATAATATAGTATTATTTGAATAAATCGGAGGTTATTTTTGATATTTAGTTTAGTATCATAGTTTAATATTATTTTTTTCTGTAAACTTTAAAATTTTCTTTTTTAGATTTATATAGTATTGTTCACTCCATTTTTTATTGTAACCTTTAGAGTAATTAGAAATTATTGTTTCGTCATTTTTTTCTAAATCATATATTTCATTATCTTCATTTACAAAAATATTGTCTATTTTTAGCCATTTAACTATTTCTTCAAAGTTATTATCGAATGACCGTATCCATGTATTTGTTTTTGGTAGTTCATAAGTATTTTTGAGCATACAATATTTTCCTTCACAATATTGTTTTAGATCAAATAGTGTATGGTCAATTCTATCTCCGAACACAGAAAATCTTCTTTGATTAATACCTCCTCTTTCACGTGGGAAAAAATGATGGGTATTTTTCGATAAATGGCAAACGTATCAACAAATTTATTTCCAAAGTTTTCATGCTCTCGAATTCTGTTAATGGATAGAAGACCGTCTACTGTACATTCTATACCTTGTATACTTTTGCATCCTTTATTAGTGATTGCATAACTATCTGGATCTTTATAAAAATGACGAAACAATTTCCATGCGTTCTCATTTCCTCCATATTCTTTTAAAATTGTTTTCATCAAAATAATATCAAAATTAAAAATATCTTTATATAAAATCATACGCTGTCCTCCTTATAATAATTTCGATTTTTTATTGTGTTCACTATATCATACCATTTCTATATGGTCATTTGTTTCCTTTAATTATTTCAAGGTAAGAAAAATGTCGAGAAAAGTTGTCGAGAAAAGGCATACGGTTTTCGGGAAGATTTGGTCTTAAAGGGAAAATGAGGGAATAAGATAGTATAGACAAGAAAATACGACGAAGAGGAAGGGAGAATTACAAATTATGTCGGATAAGGTTATTGAAAACAATCAAGTTACAATTATGGGAGAGGTAGTATCTGAATTTACATTCAGCCACGAGGTATTTGGTGAAGGATTTTACATGGTTGAAGTTTTAGTACGAAGACTTAGCAATTCGGATGATAGGATTCCATTGATGGTTTCAGAAAGACTTATTGATGTGACACAGGATTATCGCGGAGAATATATTATGGTAACAGGACAATTCCGCTCATATAACAGACACGAGGAGGACAGAAACCGACTTGTACTGTCTGTGTTTGCAAGAGAAATTTCATTTGTGGAAGAGGAATTAGACGGAGCAAAAACAAATAATATTTTGTTGGACGGATATATCTGTAAGACGCCGGTTTATAGAAAGACACCACTTGGAAGGGAAATAGCAGATTTGTTGTTGGCAGTCAACAGACCGTATGGAAAATCTGATTACATACCGTGTATCTGTTGGGGAAGAAATGCGAGATATGCGTCTTCTTTTGAGGTAGGAGAACACGTTCAGGTTCTCGGACGTATTCAGAGTAGAGAATATGTCAAAAAACTATCGGAGGTGGAAACGGAAAAACGAGTTGCCTATGAGGTATCTGTCAGCAAATTAGAATGTGTTGGAGAATAGAGAATGAAATCTGTTTTTATCGGTTCGGGGGTTGCGCTCGTAACGCCGTTTTGTAAAGATGGGAGCATCAATGAGGAAATGCTGGAAGAATTGGTGGAGTATCACTGCATAAATCAGACCGATGCGATAATCGTTTGCGGGACAACGGGAGAATCTGCTACTTTGTCAGAAGAAGAAAGACTGCTCTGCATAAAAAGAGCAGTACAATTTGCCAGAGGAAGAGTGCCGATTATAGCGGGAACAGGAACAAATTGTACGCGAACAACAGTGCAATTATCAAAAGAAGCGGAAGAATGTGGTGCAGACGGCGTGCTTGTAGTCACACCTTATTATAACAAACCAACTCAAAAAGGACTTTTGGCACATTATGGGAAACTTGCGGAAAATATTAAAATTCCGATACTTATATATAATGTAGGAAATCGAACCGGCTGTAATATTGAGCCGGAAACAGTTTTCCTGTTGGCAAGGAAAAATGAAAATATTATAGGTGTAAAAGAAGCATCGGGAAATATTTCGCAGGTGGCTAAGATAATGGAACTTACGGACGGAAAGATAGATGTATATGCAGGGAATGATAATCAGATTGTTCCTGTATTATCGCTTGGTGGAAAGGGTGTAATTTCTGTTCTGGCAAATATAGCGCCAAGAGAAGTACATAAAATATGTGAAAATTTTCTATCAGGGAATATAAAAGAAAGTTGTGCATTACAACTAAAAGCGCTTCCTTTAATACGACAGTTGTTTTGCGAAGCAAATCCGATTCCGATAAAAAAAGCATTATCATTTATGGGAAAAGATGTGGGAAATCTTCGTATGCCTTTGTTGGATTTGGAGGAAGAAAAAGGAAAAACTTTGGCGCGTATTATGTGTGAATACGGTATAAAGTTATCGCAGGAAGGTGAAATATGGTTGACATAATTTTACACGGTTGTAACGGTAAAATGGGAAAGTTTGTTACTATGCTGGCTGAAAAAGATGAAACAGTGCGAATTGTGGCAGGAGTGGATAAATGTATTAGAAACATGGAAAACTATCCGATATTTAGCAGCCTTCTTGAATGTAGTGTTTCAGCGGATGTAGTAATTGATTTTTCGGACGCTTCGGGAACAGATGAGTTGTTGAGGGCGTGTGAAGAAAAGGCAATTCCTCTTGTATTATGTACAACCGGATTATCGACAATGCAGCAGGAGAATATAGAGAAATTTGCAAAAAAGTTTCCTGTTTTACAATCGGCAAATATGTCGATAGGTATTACGATATTATTAGGTTTCCTAAAAAAACTGGGGAAAGAATTGTTCCCGAAAGGATATGATGTGGAAATTATAGAAAAGCATCACCGATACAAAAAAGATGTTCCAAGCGGAACGGCAATTGCTTTAAAAGAAGCATTAGGAGAGGAAAGTATTCCTATTTTATCGGTTCGCAGTGGAACAATAGTGGGTGAGCATAAAGTGGAATTTGCAGGCGAAGATGAAGTGATTGAAATAAAACATACTGCGTATTCTAAAACTATTTTTGCAAAAGGTGCGTTGGAAGCGGCAAAATTTTTAGCAGGACAGGAAGCGGGATTGTATACGATGGAAAATGTGTTTTTATAAAATGGAAAAACTTCCCGAACTTGAAATGTGTATAGAAAAAAGTGATTTGCAGATATTATTTATAAGAAGAAATTCTTAATGAATCACAATACACAGAAAGGGAGAGTTCAGATGAAACAGATAAAAAAGACAGTGGTAGCGTTATTATGCGTATGTATGCTTTTTGCGGTTGGCTGTGGAACAAAGGAAAATGCGAATGATAATGGCAACACAACAACAAATACTGACAAGAAAAATACAGACGGTGACGGAGTAATGGAAGATGTTGGCGAGGGGATTGACAATGGTGTTCGTGATGCTGTAGACGGCGTGGAAGACACTGTAGATGATATTACGGACAACACAACAAATAATAATAAAAACATGACATCAAAATAATTTGGAATGAAAGAGTGGGGCGAAATGCAACACTCTTTTTGAATATGAGGAGAAAATATATTGACATTTAAGAGTATGGGTGTATAATGAAATGATTTGACAAAGTGATGTTAAATGGACGGTTTGGGAGATGAATGAAAAAAGGAGAAAAATTATGAGTTACAATTTCTATTATATTTCTAAGAGAACTCCCGAAGTAAAGAAGGCTTACAATAATGTTACGAGCCTTATTAAAGAGGTACAAGATTTGGTGAGAAAAGATTTTACTTTTCGATTTGATGTGGTAGGCAGTTATAAGAGAAATATGATTACTTATGATTTGAAATCAAATGTGGGATTTGATTTTGACTTTAATATTGAAGTAAATGATGATAACGAAAAATTTTCGGAAGAAAAAATAAGAAATATTATTCGGGAGGCTTTAAATAAAATTGTAAAGAAATATGGGTATGATTATCCGGAAGACTCTACCCGTGTTCTGACAATTAAAGTTAAAGATAAAAAGAATTCGAGTATTTTGCATAGTTGTGATTTTGCAATAGTTAATAATTATAGTGATGTGAATTGCGAGGGTCAGCAATATATCCGCTTTAATAAGAAACAGAATACATATGAATGGTGTGAACAAGGGAATGGATATTATATGTTGGAAGAAAAAGTGGAGTGGATAAAAGAGAGTGATTTATGGGGAGAATTGAGAAATTTGTATATCAAGAAGAAAAATACAAATTATAATCCTTATTGTCGTTCAAGGGCGATTTTTGCAATGGCAGTACATGAGATATGTCAGAAACATGGATTTATTTTTTAATACAATAGGGGAGTATGTATGAACGATAAATATATGCAGATTATCAGAAAAAGTCAAGGGGTGAAAACAAAAATAGACGGAGTATTTGAAAACGGTTAAAAAGATCAAAAACAATAAATAGAAAATTACAGGAAAAGACATATATCATGGGGAAAAGATATATGTCTTTTTTGTATTTCCTATAAAGACATTTGTAAGAGAAAATGGTTGAATTGACGTATATATAGTGATAAAATGGAACATAGTTGGACTTCGGGAAAGGACACCGAAGATTCTTGAATTTTTCAAACAAGGAGAAAGATATGGGCTTATTAGAAAAAATTTTTGGTACACACAGCGAACATGAATTAAAGCGTATTTATCCGATTGTCGATAAGATTGAAGCTTTAGAGCCGGATATGCAGAAATTATCGGACGAGGAATTACGAGGTAAGACAAAAGAATTTAAAGAAAGACTTGCAAAAGGAGAAACGCTTGATGATATTTTGCCTGAAGCATTTGCTACGGTAAGAGAAGCCGCTGTCCGTACATTACATATGCGACACTATAGAGTACAGTTAATCGGTGGTATTATTTTACATCAGGGACGTATCTCCGAGATGAGAACAGGTGAAGGTAAAACTTTGGTTTCTACATTACCTGCATATTTGAATGCTTTGGAAGGAAAAGGAACACATATTGTCACAGTCAATGACTACTTAGCAAAACGTGATGCTGAGTGGATGGGACAGGTGCATGAGTTCCTCGGACTTACAGTCGGCGTTGTATTAAACTCTATGGACAATGACGAACGCCGTGCAGCATATAACTGTGATATTACTTATGTAACAAACAATGAACTTGGTTTTGATTACTTAAGAGATAACATGGTGATTTATAAAGAACAGTTAGTTCAGAGAGGACTTCATTTTGCAGTAATTGATGAGGTTGACTCCGTGTTGATTGATGAAGCAAGAACACCTCTTATTATTTCAGGACAGAGCGGAAAATCCACAAAATTATATGAGGCTTGTGATATTTTGGCAAGACAAATGGAACGTGGAGAGGCGAGCGGTGAATTTTCTAAGATGAATGCCATTATGGGAGAAGACATCGAAGAAACAGGTGACTTTATCGTTAATGAGAAAGAGAAAAATGTAAGCCTTACGGAAGATGGTGTAAAGAAAGTAGAGAAATTCTTCCATTTAGAGAACTTAGCAGATCCTGAGAACTTAGAAATTCAGCATAACGTTATTTTAGCGCTCCGTGCACATAACTTAATGTTCAGAGATCAGGACTATGTTGTTACTCCGGACGGAGAAGTTATGATTGTCGATGAATTTACGGGACGTATTATGCCGGGACGCCGTTACTCTGACGGACTTCATCAGGCAATTGAAGCAAAAGAACACGTAAAAGTGAAGAGAGAAAGTAAAACGCTTGCGACAATTACTTTCCAGAACTTATTTAATAAATATAAAAAGAAAAGCGGTATGACAGGTACTGCTCTGACAGAGGAAAAAGAATTCCGTGATATTTACGGAATGGACGTTGTAGAAATCCCGACAAACCTTCCGGTACAGAGAAAAGATTTAGATGATGCCGTATATAAAACGAAAGATGAGAAATTCAGGGCAGTTGTAGATGCGGTTGTGGAAGCACACGCAAAAGGACAGCCGGTTCTTGTTGGTACAATTACAATTGAAACTTCTGAATTGTTGAGCAGAATGCTGAAAAAAGAAGGTATTCCACATAACGTATTGAATGCAAAGTTTCATGAGATGGAAGCGGAAATTGTTGCACAGGCAGGTGTGCATGGTGCGGTAACAATCGCTACAAACATGGCGGGTCGTGGTACTGATATTAAATTGGATGAGGATGCCAAAAATGCAGGTGGACTCAAGATTATCGGTACAGAACGACACGAATCAAGACGTATTGATAATCAGTTGCGAGGACGTTCAGGACGTCAGGGAGATCCGGGTGAATCAAGATTTTACATTTCATTGGAAGATGATTTGATGAGATTATTCGGTTCGGAAAAACTCATGGGTGTATTTAATACACTCGGAGTAGAGGACGGAGAACAGATTGAACATAAGATGCTTTCAAATGCAATTGAAAAAGCACAGAAGAAGATTGAAAATAACAACTTCGGTATTCGTAAAAACCTGTTGGAATACGATCAGGTAATGAACGAACAGAGAGAAATTATTTATGAAGAAAGACGTCGTGTATTAGACGGGGAAAGCATGAGAGATTCTATCTATCATATGATTACGGAATATGTGGAAAATCTTGTAGATGCCTGCGTATCACCGGACATGGAATCAGATGAGTGGGATTTGGCAGAATTGGAGAGAAGCCTTCTTGCAACAATTCCGATGAAATTTGTTACTCCTGATGAAGTGAAAAATATGCGTCAGAAAGAATTGAAACACGTGTTAAAGGAGAGAGCCGTAAAAGCATATGAAGCAAAAGAGGCTGAGTTCCCTGAAATTGAACATTTAAGAGAAGTAGAACGTGTTATTTTATTAAAGGTTATTGATGCAAAATGGATGGATCATATTGATGATATGGATCAGTTGCGTCAGGGTATCGGACTTCAGGCATATGGACAGAAAGACCCATTGGTAGAATACAAAATGCTTGGATATGATATGTTTGGAGCAATGACAAACGCTATTGCAGAGGATACGGTACGCTTATTATTCCACGTTAGAATTGAACAGAAAGTGGAAAGAGAGCAGGTTGCACAGGTGACAGGTACAAATAAAGATGACACATCTGTAAGAGAACCGAAGAAAAGAGAAGAAAAGAAAGTATATCCGAACGATCCATGTCCATGTGGAAGCGGAAAGAAATACAAACAGTGCTGTGGACGAAAATAATTAAAAAGAGGTGAAAAAATGGTTGAATTAGACCAGTTCAAAAGCGTCATAAATTCATATGAGGAACCATTAAACGAATTGAGGGATTCACTTTGACCTTGCAGGTAAACAGGACAGAGTGGAAGAACTGCAAAAGAAGATAGAAGAGCCGGGATTTTGGGAAGATACAGAACGTTCGCAGAAGATTATGCGTGAACTGAAGGGATTGCAGAGTTTTTTGGAAACGGCGGAAAACTTGCTTACAAGTTATGAAGATATAGGTATGCTCATTGAGATGGCTTACGAGGATAACGATGAGAGTATGGTTGGTGAAATCCGCAGAGAAATTCGTCAGTTTGAAAAAAACTTTGAGGAGATTCGTATTAACACGTTGCTTTCAGGTCCGTATGATAAAGACAATGCGATTGTAACACTCCATGCAGGAGCGGGAGGAACAGAGTCGTGTGACTGGGCGAGTATGCTTTACCGAATGTACAGCAGGTGGGCAGAGAGAAAAGGATTTTCCATTTCCGTGCTGGACTATTTGGATGGAGATATTACGGGGATAAAAACCGTTACATTTGAAGTGAATGGGGAAAACGCATACGGTTATTTACAGTCTGAGAAAGGAGTTCACAGACTTGTGCGTATTTCACCGTTTAATTCAGCGGGAAAAAGACAGACCTCTTTTGCGTCCTGCGATGTCATACCGGATATAGAAGACGATATTGATATTGAAATCAATGAGGACGATTTGAAAGTGGACACATACAGAGCGAGCGGAGCGGGAGGACAGCATGTAAACAAAACGTCCTCTGCTATCCGTATTACACATTTACCTACAGGAATAGTTGTGCAATGCCAAAATGAACGTTCGCAGCATTCTAATCGTGAGAAGGCGATGCAGATGCTGAAGGCGAAATTGTACTTGATTAAACAGCAGGAACAGGCGGATAAAGTGTCTGGTATAAGAGGAGAGGTAAAAGAAATCGGCTTTGGTAATCAGATACGTTCCTATGTTATGCAACCATATACTTTAGTGAAAGATCATCGCACAAATGTTGAAAATGGAAATGTAACTGCGGTGCTGGATGGAGATATAGAGCCGTTTATTAACGCATATTTAAAAAAACGAAATGAAGATGAATAACGAAGGCGAAAGGAAGGTGCGGCATGGATTCAAACTACTATGTCATTAAGAAAAAAGCAGTTCCTGAGGTACTTCTTAAAGTGGTAGAGGTAAAAAGATTGCTTGCGGCGGAGCGTTTTATGACGATTCAGGAAGCGACAGAAAAGATAGGGCTGAGCCGAAGTTCTTTTTATAAATATAAAGATGATATTTTTCCGTTTCATGAAAATGAAAAAGGACAGACGATTACTTTAGCAATTCAAATGGATGATATACCGGGACTTCTTGCCGAGATTTTGCAGGAGATTGCGGAGTATAAAGCCAATATTCTCACCATTCATCAGAGCATTCCGTTGAACAGAGTAGCCACACTGACAATCAGTGTGGAAATTCTTTCTACAACGGGAAATATTTCTGATATGGTGAATGAGATAGAGAATAATGAAGGCGTACATTATTTAAAAATTGTAGGCAGGGAGTGATACAAATGATAAAAACAGCAGTATTGGGCTATGGAACAGTAGGTTCCGGCGTTGTGGAAGTACTGGAGAAGAATAGAGAACTTATTGCAAAACGTGCAGGAGAAAAAATTGACGTAAAATACGTTTTGGATAGAAGGGATTTTTCCGGTACACCGATAGAAAATCGAATTGTAACTGATTTTGAGCAGATTGTTCAAGATGAAGAAATTAAAGTGGTTGTGGAAGTACTTGGGGGCATTGAGCCTGCATACACTTTTGTGAAACGTTCTTTAGAAGCGGGAAAGAGCGTAGTGACTTCTAATAAAGAATTAGTGGCACAGTGCGGGGCAGAACTTCTCGCACTTGCTGAGAAAAATAAGGTGAACTTTTTATATGAGGCGAGTGTCGGTGGAGGTATACCTATTATTCGCTCTCTTCATCAGGCATTGACCGGAGATGAAATTGAAGAGATTACCGGAATTTTAAATGGAACAACGAATTACATGATGACAAAAATGTTCAATGAAGGTGCGGAGTATGATGAAGTATTAAAAGAGGCACAGGATAAAGGATATGCGGAGAGAAATCCGGAGGCGGATGTAGAAGGGCATGACGCCTGTAGAAAGATTGCTATTTTGTCTTCCGTAATTTCTGGGAAATGTGTGGATTATAAAGAAATTTATACAGAGGGAATTACGAAGATTACTGCTACGGACATGAAATACGCAAAGAAACTGGGGAAAACGATTAAACTTCTCGCTTCTGCGAAGAGAGAAGAAGATAAAATCAGCGCTATGGTTTCTCCTTGCCTGTTAAGCGACAGTCATCCGCTTTATCATGTGGATGGAGTGTTTAATGCAGTGTTTGTAAGAGGAAATATGCTTGGAGATGCTATGTTCTATGGCAGTGGTGCGGGAAAACTTCCTACAGCTAGTGCAGTTGTCGGTGATGTGGTAGACGCAGTGAAAAATATGGGAAGAGTTGTAATGCCTGTTTGGACAAAAGAAAAAATGATATTGAGAGATAAGGCAGATACAGAGAAAAACTTCTTTGTCAGAATGGAAGGAACACCGGAAGAATATGCTGAGAAAATAAAAGCAGTGTTTGGCAAAACAGAACAGGTGATTTTGGAAGATATAACGGGTGAGTTTGGATTTATGACAGAGAAAATAAAAGAAAGTGTTTATGAAGAAAAAGCATCACAGTTTTCCAATATTCTGCATATGATGCGTGTGGAAGAATAAAATGGCTTTAATGAGAGTTGACCGTGAGAGCAGGAGGAATTTATGTTAATTGTAAAGAAATTTGGAGGGAGTTCCGTAGCAAATAAAGAAAGAATTTTTAATGTTGCGAAACGTTGTATAGAAGATTGGCAAAAAGGAAATGACGTTGTTGTTGTACTTTCGGCAATGGGAGATACGACAGACGAACTGCTTGCGAAAGCGACAGAAATCAATCCAAGAGCAACCAAAAGAGAGTTGGATATGCTCTTGACAACGGGAGAACAGGTGTCAGTATCTCTTATGGCAATGGCGATGCAGTCAATGGGAGTTCCGGCGGTTTCTTTAAATGCGTTTCAAATTTCCATGCAGTCTACTTCAAAATACGGAAATGCACGATTTAAGCGAATTGATACAGAACGTATTACGCACGAACTGGAAAACAGAAAAATTGTTATCGTAACCGGATTTCAGGGGATAAATAAATATGACGATTATACGACTCTTGGAAGAGGCGGCTCAGATACGACGGCAGTCGCTTTGGCAGCAGTACTTCATGCTGATGTCTGTGAAATTTTCACGGATGTAGACGGAGTATATACGGCAGACCCGAGAGTTGTTAAAAACGCAAGAAAATTAGAGGTAGTCACCTATGATGAAATGTTGGAACTTGCCACATTAGGAGCAAAGGTTCTTCATAATCGTTCAGTGGAAATGGCGAAAAAATATGGTGTGACGCTGATTGTACGTTCAAGTTTAAATAATGAAGAAGGAACGATAGTGAAGGAGGCAGTGAAGAAAATGGAAAAAATGCTAATCACAGGTGTGGCAGGCGACAAAAATACGGCGAGAGTGTCCGCAATCGGTGTGAAAGACGAGCCGGGTATTGCGTTCAGTCTGTTCCATACTCTTGCGAAAAATAATATTAACGTAGAAATTATTTTACAGTCTGTGGGAAGAAACGGAACAAAAGATATTTCCTTTACCGTTTCGCAAGATGATTTACAGGCAACAATCGAATTGTTGGAAGAAAAGAAAGAAGTTCTTACCATTCAGGAAGTGGGATACGATGAAAATGTGGCGAAAATTTCCATTGTAGGTGCAGGAATGATGAGTAATCCGGGTGTGGCATCCAGAATGTTCGAGGCGCTTTACAATTCAAGAGTGAATATTAAAATGATTTCTACATCGGAAATCCGCATTACCGTATTGATTGATGAAAAGGACGTGGATAGAGCGTTAAATGCCGTCCATGAAGAATTTAATCTTGGAGAATAAAAAAAGGTCTGCTTCTAGCGAAGCGGGCCTTTTTGGCTTAATGAACTGTTCTGATATTCGGGAGAAAACGTAACGTCTTTGCCGAACCAGTCCGGTGGAACAAAGGAATTAGCGGAAGCCTCGTCAGGAAATTCCACTTCAGCTAAAATAAGCGGAGAAAAATCTCCCAAGAAACAGTCCAGTTCTATTGTAAAATAATTGTTATAAGGGATGTTATATCTTTCTTTTGTAATGAGATATCCGTCAATTTTAGGCTTTAAATGTTCGTAGGAAGATTGTGTGAGTGGGAGATTATATTCCTCGCGAATCATCAGCCCCTTTGATTTATAAGTGAGTTCGTATTTTTCTCCGTCTTTTCGTATACGGATAACCGGATCTGTGGAAAGATACCCCTGCTCGATTATACGATGCGGATAAGAGGAGAGGTTGTCGGGAAGATGGCTGACTAAATATTTTCTTTCGATTTCCATATGTTTTCCGCCTTTCTTTGTGTATGAAAAATGTTTCTTCTGACAAATATCATAATATAGGGCAGAGAAAATGTAAATATTTGCTTTTTTTTCGGTTGTCTGCTAAAATGCAGGTAATCTGTAATAAGGAGGAAAAAAGATATGGAGAAAAAGGTATGTGTATTTCTTGCAGATGGATTTGAAGAAATCGAAGGATTGACTGTAGTGGATATACTAAGAAGAGCCGATATTAAGGTTGAAATGGTATCTGTGACAGGTAACAGGGAAATACATGGAGCACATGAGATAAACGTGCAGGCAGATACGTTGTTTGAAGAGGCGAACTTTGAGAATGCCGAGATGCTTGTTCTTCCGGGAGGAATGCCTGGGACGATTCATTTACAGGAGCATAAAGGACTTGAAGCATTGCTGAGAAAATTTTATGGAAGCAAAAAATATGTGGCTGCAATTTGCGCTGCCCCGACTATTTTTGGAAAGTTGGGATTTTTGGAAGGCAGAAAGGCTACCTGTTATCCGGCGATGGAGGAAGGTCTGCTCGGTGCAGATGTAATAAGAGATATGGTCGTTGTTGACGGTCATGTTGTGACAAGCAGAGGAATGGGAACGGCAATTCCGTTTGCACTGGGACTTGTAGAATTACTTATAGGAAGCGAGAAAGCAGAGGAAATCAGAGAATCTATTGTTTATGGATAAGGAGAATGGAATGAAACGATTAAAACAAGGGGTAATGATTCTCCTATGTTGTAGTCTTATGTTTAGTATGACAGCCTGCGGAAAATTTGATGCGAAAGGGTATGTGCAGGCATTATTAGACCACAGATTTCAAGGAGATACGGAGGAGTTACTCAAATTTGATAAAGACATTGAGAAGAAAAAATTAAAAGAAGATTATGAACAGTATATTCGTACATTTTCGCAAGGATTGACAGAAGGACTGAATGCCAGTGGGGAAATGGAAGAACAATTTTATACGGTATGTAAGGAAATTTTCCGCTCAATGAAATATAATGTGACTAAAGAGGAAAAAATCAGCAGTGATGAATATAAAGTAACCGTAGAAATTCAGCCGACAGATATATTTGTAAAATGGAAAGAATTGTTAAAGGAAAGTATGATGCAGATTCAGCAGAAGTCTGAACGGGGAGAGTACAAAGGAACAGAGGAAGAAATTCTTCAGCAGATGCTTTTTGATATTACGGCGCAGTCTTATGAATTGCTTGAAACAGCATACACGGAAGCATCTTACGGAGAGAAAGAATTAGTTACGCTGACAATTAAAAAGGGCGAAAACAAGGAATTTGCTCCAAAAGAGGAAGAAATATCCGATTTAATCACGAAAATACTGCGTTTAGATGCAATTCAAGACTAGAAATTTAAAAGAGATTATGATATACTACGCTAATGAGTGTGAAAGAAGAAAGCCAAAAGGCGTTTTTCATATAAGGAGGAAAAGGTAAATGAGTTTACAAGTAGAAAAATTAGAGCACAATATGGCAAAACTTACAGTAGAAGTTTCAGCAGAAGAATTTGAAAAAGCACTTAACGGTGCATATATGAAACAAAGAGGAAAAATCAGCATTCCGGGATTCCGTAAAGGTAAAGTACCTCGTCAGATGGTAGAGAAGATGTACGGAGTAGAAATTTTCTATGATGATGCAGCAAATGCAATTATCCCTGGAGCATATGCAAAAGCATATGATGAATCTGAGTTAGAAATCGTTTCTCAGCCAAAAATCGAAGTAGTACAGATTGAAAAAGGAAAACCATTTATTTTCACAGCAGAAGTTGCTTTAAAACCGGAAGTAACTTTAGGTGAATACAAAGGATTAAAAGTTGATAAATACTCTAACAGAGTAACTCAGAAAGAAGTAGAAGAAAGACTTGTAAAAGAACAGGAAAAAAATGCAAGAACAATCACAGTAGAAGGTCGTCCTGTACAGGATAAAGATGAAGTTGTATTAGACTTTGAAGGATTTGTTGACGGTGTTGCATTTGAAGGCGGAAAAGGAGAAAATTATCCGCTTACAATCGGTTCAGGAGCATTCATTCCTGGATTTGAAGAACAGTTAATCGGCGCTGAAGCAGGTAAAGAAGTGGAAGTAAACGTAACATTCCCACAGGAATATCACGCACCGGAATTAGCAGGAAAAGCAGCAACATTTAAATGTACAGTACACGAAATCAAAGCAAAAGAACTTCCTGAATTAGATGATGAGTTTGCATCAGAAATTTCTGAGTTCGATACATTAGACGAATTAAAAGCAGATATTAAAGCAAAAATCAAAGAACAGAAAAACGCTGACGGAAAAAGACAGAAAGAAGATCAGGCTATGGAACAGGCTGTAGAAAATGCAACTATGGATATTCCTGAAGCAATGATTGAAACACAGGTACGTCAGATGGCAGATGATTTTGCACAGAGAATGCAGCAGCAAGGATTAAGCATGGAGCAGTACTTCCAGTTTACAGGAATGACAGCAGAAAAAATGCTTGAAGAATTAAGACCACAGGCTGTAAAACGCATTCAGACAAGATTAGTGTTAGAAGCAATCGTTAAAGCAGAAAATATTGAAATCACAGATGAAAGAATCGATGAAGAATTAGCAAAAATGGCTGAAGCATACAAGATGGAAGTAGAAAAATTAAAAGAATTTATGGGCGAAAATGAAAAAGCACAGATGAAAATGGATCTTGCAGTGCAGGAAGCAGTAACATTAGTTGTGGATAACACAGTAGAAAAATAATTAATGGTATTTTAAATAAGGAGGCAGCAACATGAGTTTAGTACCTTATGTTATTGAACAGACAAGTCGCGGTGAACGTTCCTACGATATTTATTCAAGACTTTTGAAAGACAGAATTATCTTTCTTGGAGAGGAAGTAACTGATGTGTCGGCAAGTATTATTGTGGCACAGTTATTACATCTTGAAGCGGAAGACCCTGAAAAAGATATTCAGTTATATATCAACAGTCCGGGTGGTTCTGTAAGTGCAGGGCTGGCAATCTATGATACAATGCAGTACATTAAATGTGATGTATCTACAACCTGTATCGGAATGGCTGCGAGCATGGGTGCATTTTTGTTGGCAGGAGGAGCAAAAGGCAAACGCTTCGCACTTCCAAATGCTGAGATTATGATTCACCAGCCATTAGGTGGAGCACAGGGGCAGGCAACGGAAATTCAAATCGCTGCGGAACATATTTTAAAAACCCGTAAGAAATTAAATGAAATTTTAGCCGAAAGAACAGGTAAGAGTTTTGAACAGATTTCTGCGGATACAGAAAGAGATAATTTTATGTCTGCTAAAGAAGCAGAAGAATATGGCTTAATCGACAAAGTAGTTGTAAGCCGTTAATAAGAACAAAGGGGGTGTCTGACAGACATCTCCTTTGCGTGTGTAAAAAAGAGGTGAAAGTATGGCGAAAGTGGACGAGGCAATCAGATGTTCATTTTGTAACAAATCACAGGCGCAGGTACGCAAATTAATTGCAGGACCAAACGGTGTCTTTATTTGTGATGAATGTATTGACGTTTGTTCAGAGATTATAGAAGAAGAACTGGAATACGAAGAAGATAATGAGTTTAGTGAAATCAATCTGCTAAAACCGGAAGAAATGAAGGCATTTCTTGACGATTATGTAATTGGGCAGGATGAGGCGAAAAAAGTTTTATCAGTAGCCGTATACAATCATTATAAGAGAATTATGGCGGAGAAAGATTTGGGCGTGGAATTGCACAAAAGCAATATTTTGATGTTAGGTCCTACAGGATGTGGTAAAACACTTCTCGCTCAGACACTGGCAAAAGTTTTGAATGTACCGTTTGCAATCGCAGATGCTACAGCATTGACAGAGGCGGGATATGTCGGAGAAGACGTAGAGAATATTTTGTTGAAAATTATTCAAGCGGCAGATGGAGATATTCGCAGAGCAGAATATGGAATTATTTATCTTGATGAAATTGATAAAATCACAAGAAAATCAGAAAATCCATCTATTACCCGTGACGTATCAGGTGAAGGCGTACAGCAGGCGCTTTTAAAAATCATTGAGGGAACAATCGCTTCCGTTCCGCCACAGGGAGGAAGAAAACATCCTCATCAGGAATTAATTCAGATTGACACGACAAATATTTTATTTATTTGCGGTGGGGCATTTGAAGGAATTGATAAGATTATTGAAACTCGTATTGATAAAAAATCTATCGGATTTAATGCGGAAATTGCAGAGAAACACGAGTATGACATTGACAGATTGCTTGGACAGGTATTGCCGCAGGATTTAGTGAAATTCGGGCTTATCCCTGAACTTGTGGGGCGTGTTCCGGTAACGGTATCACTTGAAATGTTGGATGAAGAAGCATTGATTCGTATTTTGACAGAACCGAAGAGTGCGATTGTAAAACAATACCAGAAACTGTTGGAGTTAGACGGTGTTGAATTAGTCTTTGATAAAGATGCACTTGTAGAAATCGCAAAAACTTCTTTAGCAAGAAAAACAGGAGCGAGAGGACTTCGTGCCATTATGGAGAAAATTATGATGGATACAATGTACCACGTTCCGTCAGATGACAGTATTAAATACTGCAGAATTACGAAAGAAGTTGTGCAGGGAATCGGCAAGCCGATTTATGAAACGGAAAATAGAGAAGTAGTCAGTGCGTAAACTTGAAAAGAAATTAAGACGGCGTTAATGGGTAACCAGAGAGCCGTCTTTTTGAATAGAGGGAAAATAGATGAATGAACAGATAAAAAGACTGCCTATGGTGGCGCTTAGAGGAATGACAATTATGCCAAAAGAAGTTGTACACTTTGATGTGAGCAGAGAGATGTCATTGGAGGCTATCCAGAAGGCAATGGCAGAAGAACAACAGATTTTCCTGTTGACACAAAAATATATTGAAACAGAAAATGTAACAAAGGGCGATTTATATGAGATGGGTGTGGTCGCTTCCATTAAACAGATTGTCAAGATGCCAAAAAAGATTTTGCGTGTACTTGTAGAAGGGGAGCGGAGAGCGAAATTGAACGATCTTGTACAGACAGAACCATATTTGGAGGCGGAGATTACTGTATTGGAAGAATATCCGTATGTGGAAGAAGAACCGGTAAAACAAGAGGCAATGCTTAGGACATTACAGGAACTTTTTTTGCAGTATGCAGTAAAAAATCCTAAGATGACAAAAGAGATTGTGGAGCAGATAGCGGGAATTGATGATTTGAAAAGACTTGTGGATGAAGTTTGTGCAAATGTACCGTTTCGTTATGAGGATACACAAAAATTGCTTGAGGAAACAGATGCATTAAAACGTTACCTGCTTTTAACAGAAATGTTGGAAAAGGAAATACAGGTATCTCAAATTAAAGAGGAATTGCAGGAAAAGGTAAAGGCGAGAGTTGATAAGCATCAGAAAGAGTATTTGCTTCGGGAGGAATTGAGAGTCATTCAGGAAGAACTGGGTGATGATTCCACTATTTCGGATGCCGATGAATTTGCAAAGGCAGTGAAAGAGTTGGATGCACCTGAGGAGATAAAGGAAAAACTCCGCAAAGAAGTAAGAAGATTTCGTAACACAATGAACGGTCCGGCTGAAAACGGCGTGACAAGAACTTATATTGAAACGATGTTGGAAATGCCGTGGAATAGGGTGGGTGAAGACAACTTAGATATTCACTATGCGAAAGAAATTTTAGAAGCAGAACATTACGGTTTAGAGCAGGTAAAAGAGAGAATATTGGAATTTTTGGCTGTTCGAGCATTAACTTCAAAGGGAAGCAGTCCGATACTCTGTCTTGTCGGTCCACCGGGAACAGGAAAAACTTCTATCGCAAAATCTCTTGCGAAAGCTTTACATAAAAAATATGTCCGCATTTCTTTGGGTGGAGTAAGGGATGAGGCGGAAATCCGAGGACACCGAAAAACATATGTGGGTGCAATGCCGGGACGTATTGCAAATGCATTGAAAACAGCGGGTGTTAGAAATCCGCTTATGTTGCTGGATGAAATTGACAAAGTCAGCACAGATTATAAGGGAGATACATTCTCCGCGTTATTGGAGGTGCTGGACAGCGAGCAGAATGTAAAATTCCGAGATCACTATTTAGAAGTGCCTCTTGATTTGTCGGAAGTATTATTTGTGACAACGGCAAACTCATTACAGACTATTCCAAGACCGTTGTTGGATAGAATGGAAATTATTGAAGTGACAAGTTACACGGACAATGAGAAATTCCATATTGCAGAAAAACATCTCATTCCGAAACAATTGGAAAAACACGGTTTAGAGAAAGAGATGCTCACGATAAGTAAAGGGGCGATTTGGAAAATTTCTCATAATTACACAAGAGAAGCGGGTGTTCGTCAATTAGAAAGAAGAATCGGTGATATTTGCAGAAAATCCGCCAGAGAAATATTGGAAAAAAATAAGAAAAAAATCAGAGTAACGGAAAGCAATCTGGAAAAATACCTCGGTAAAGAAAAGTATACTTATCAGAAAGCAAATGAAACAGATGAGGTTGGAATTGTTCGAGGGCTTGCATGGACAAGCGTAGGCGGTGATACTCTGCAGATTGAGGTAAATGTAATGCAGGGAAAAGGTGAATTGATGCTGACAGGACAAATGGGAGATGTAATGAAAGAGTCTGCAAGGACTGGAATCAGTTATATTCGTTCCATAGCCGGAGAATTTAATATTCCTAAAGAATTTTTTGAGGAACATGACATTCATATTCACATACCGGAAGGAGCAGTGCCAAAAGATGGACCATCCGCCGGAATTTCTATGGCGACTGCCAATTTTTCAGCCATTACAAATCGGAAAGTGCGGGCAGATGTGGCAATGACAGGAGAAATTACATTGCGTGGTCGTGTGCTTGCGATAGGCGGTTTGAAAGAAAAATTACTTGCGGCTAAAGTTGCGGGAATTAAAACAGTTATTGTTCCGTTTGAAAATAAAAAAGATGTGGAGGAACTCTCTATTGAAATCACAAAGGGATTGGAAATCATTCCGGTAAATCATATGAGAGAAGTTTTAGAAATTGCACTTGTCAAAGAATAGGAGGGCATATGGTAATTAAAAATGTAGAATTAGAAATTGTGTGCGGGATTACAAGCAAACTGCCAGATACGGATTTAATGGAGATAGCGTTTGCAGGGAAATCAAATGTAGGAAAATCTTCACTGATTAATGCTTTATTAAACAGAAAATCACTGGCAAGAACATCTGCCACACCGGGAAAAACACAGACAATCAATTTTTATAATGTAAATAAAGAATTGTATCTTGTTGACCTTCCGGGATATGGGTATGCAAAAGTATCTCCGAAAGAAAAAGAACAGTGGGGGAAATTGATTGAGAGATATTTGAATACATCAAAGAAATTGAAAGCAGTTTTCCTTTTGATAGATATACGTCATGAGCCGACTGCCAATGATAAAATGATGTATGACTGGATTGTATATCATGGTTATAATCCAATTATTATTGCAACAAAACTGGATAAGTTAAAACGGAGTCAAATTCAAAAACATGTAAAAATGGTAAAACAGGGATTAGATTTAGTTCCGGGTACAAAAGTAATTCCATTTTCTTCTGTGACAAAACAGGGAAGAGAGGAAATTTGGGATTTGGTAGAATCAATGGAAGAAGACGAAGATGACAGAGCAGAATAGAAAATATTTAGAGGAAAGGCTTACCTTTTGGAATGAGATTACAAAAGAAGAGCAGGAAATACTAATACAGAATACAGCCGTAGTAAAATATACACAAGGGCAGAATATTTATGATGCCCAGCAGGAGTGTGTCGGAGTATTACTTATTAAAAGCGGAGAACTGAGAACTTATATTCTCTCGGAAGAGGGAAAAGAGGTTACGTTGTATCGTTTGGGAGATGGCGATGTGTGTATTTTATCTGCTTCCTGTATTCTGAAAAATATTACATTTGATGTTCATGTAGACGCAGAGAAAGATAGTGAAGTGTTGTTGATTAATTCATCTGTATTCTCTTCGCTGAGCCAGAAAAACATCTATGTGGAGGCATTTAGCCTCCGGCTGACTGCGGACAGATTTTCAGATGTGATGTGGGCAATGGAACAGATTTTATTTATGAGTTTTGACAGAAGGCTGGCAATCTTTTTATTGGACGAAACAGCGAAAACAGGGGCGGATACGCTTTCTCTTACGCATGAGCAGATTGCAAAATATGTGGGAAGTGCGAGAGAAGTTGTATCAAGGATGTTGAAATATTTCGCAAAGGAAAGTATGGTAGAACTTTCCAGAGGAAGTATTAGGATTGTGGATAGGCAGAAATTGAAAAAGTTGTTGTAGAAAAGGGGTATCAGGTAGTCGTTCTCTAATGCTATCGTCCACAAAATTTAACTTAAAAACTTGACTTTTAACATTTGTTAAGTTAAAATGAAATAAATTAAGTTAAAATGAGGGGGATAAAATATGCTTGAGAGTATATTTGGAATTTCCATAAAATATGAAACTTGGAATAAAAGTTCAATGCCTTTATATATAGCGGGAAGTTATAATTTTCGCACAGCCTATATCGCTGATAAACGCTGCATTATGATTAAACCGAAAGAAGAACTTGTTACATTGCCGGCATTAAAAAAGCAGATAGCAAAAATTCAGGAAGCAGATAGAGTTCCTGTAGTTCTTGAACTTAGAGCAGTATCCTCTTATCGAAGGAAAAGTTTGATAGAAAATAATATACCGTTCATAACTGAAAAGCAGGTATTTCTTCCTTTTATCGGAACAATGCTGACAGATGAAAAGGAGCCGGAGAAAAGAATGGAGAAATTTGTTTTTTCTACACAGCAGTTGTTTTTGTTTTATCTGTATAGTAAGAGAAAACGGTTGTATATTTCCGAGGCGGCAAAAATACTTCCGTTTACTGCAATGACATTAACAAGAGCTGTAAAACAATTAGAAACTACAGATTTGTTCTTTGTCACAAAACATGGTGTAAATAAGGTAGTCGAGTCGAAATACGAAAGGTTAGAGTTATTTGAAAAGGCTAAGCAGTATTTATTAACTCCGGTTCGTAAGGTAGGGTATATAGATAAATCAAGAGTTGTTTCTGATATGATATATGCTGGAGAAACTGCACTTGCTGAGAAAACAATGTTAAATTCAAGCAGGATTATCACATATGCGGTAAGTAATAAGGATTTTGATAAGAAGTTGCTGACTGATGAACTGATTGATCCTCAAAAGCAGGTTAGACTTGAGTTGTGGGCATATAACCCAAAGATGTTTTCGAACGACAATATTGCCGATGCTCTCTCAGTTGCGTTATCATTTATGGGTAATTCTGATGAAAGAATTGAAGAGGCAGTAGAAGAGTTGATAGAAGGAGAACTTAAAGATAATGGTTAATGGATTTACAAAATTTAAAGAAAGATTTCGGGGATATGAAAATCAATATGTAATCATCGGCGGTACGGCTTGTGATTTAATTATGGAAAATGAGGAGCTTCCTTTTCGTGCAACTAGGGATATTGATATTGTTCTGATTGTTGAGTCTATAACAGCAGAATTTGGAAAGCAGTTTTGGGAATATGTCAAGGAGGCAGGGTATGAACATTTAAACAAGAGTACAGGTAAAGCGCAGTTTTATCGTTTCACCTCTCCGAAAAGTAAAGAATATCCGTATATGATAGAGATATTTTCAAGAAATCCGGAGTTCATTGTGTTGAAAGATGATGCAATTCTTACGCCCCTTCCGATAAATGAGGAAATTTCCAGTTTGTCTGCAATTCTTTTGAATGAAGCATATTATGAGTTGTTGAAAAACGGACAGATATTGATTGACGGTATTCCAGTGTTAAGCCCGACGTGTCTGATACCATTTAAGGCAAAGGCGTGGTTGGATTTAAAAGAACGCAAAGCACGTGGTGAACAGGTAGACGATAAAAATATCAAAAAGCACAAAAATGATGTGTTTCGTCTTGCACAGTTGATTACATCTGATACAAGACAGAATCTCGGTGTGGAAATAGCAGGAGATATGAAAAGATTTTTATCTGAATTGGAAAGTGAAGATATAGATTTGAGGTCTATTGGTGTAAGAGGTACGGATAAAAAGACAATCATTAGCATTATGTATCAGTGTTATAGTTTGACAGAATAACACATAAAATAAGAATCTCTCAAAGAAGACGTGTAAAAACACGAATTTCTATAAGAGATTCTTATTTTAAAATTTAGAATTTAAAAATCAGTATTATCCGATTAATTCTAAAATTTCTTCTTTTGATTTAGCACCGACTTCACGTTTTACAATTTCTCCGTTTTTGATTACCATAAGAGTAGGAATACTGAGTACACGGAATTTCTTTGCTAATTCAGGCTGTTCGTCTACGTTGACTTTGCAAATCTTTGCGTGAGTTACTTCTTCTGCCAATTCTTTAATAATTGGGAGTACCATCTGACATGGACCACACCATGATGCCCAAAAGTCGATTAATACAGGTTTATCTGACTGCATAACCTCTGTTTCAAAATTGTCTATTGTAATATTTAATGCTTCCATAATAAAATCTCCTTTTCATTTGTATTTGTTATTGTCAGTATAGTTGTTATACCCGATTTTATCAGTGACTATGTCACACAAAATGAAAAACTTTGCAAAATGATTTGTTTTTGATAAAATAAAAGAATAGAAATGGAGGAATGAGTATGGAAACAACTACGTCAAAGAATTTGATGACAGAAGGGTCTATTTGGAAAAAGATAACATTTTTTGCGATGCCGATTTTCTTGGGAAATCTTTTTCAACAGATGTATAATACGGCGGACTCGCTGATTGTTGGGAATTTTTTGGGAAGTAATGCGTTGGCGGCAGTCAGTTCTTCCGGAAATCTTATTTTTCTGATGATTGGATTTTTTAACGGAATTGCTATCGGTGCGGGAGTTGTTATTGCAAGGTATTTTGGGGCGAGAAACAAAGAAAAAGTGGAAAAGGCGGTGCATACGACAGTTGCTTTTGGTCTGGCTGCCAGCGTGCTTTTAACAATCGTAGGTGTTTTCTTTGCCCCGCAGATTTTGGTTTGGATGGATACTCCGGCAAATGTATTGCCTGAGTCGGTTACATATTTCCGAATTTATTTCATGGGTTCTCTCGGATTTGTTATGTATAATGTTTTTGTGGGAATTTTGCAGTCTGTTGGAGATAGTAAACATCCATTGTATTATTTGATTATTTCATCCATTATAAATGTTGTATTGGATCTTGTGTTTATCGCAGGATTTCATTATGGAGTGGGGGCTGCGGCTTTAGCGACAACTATTTCTCAGTTTGTCAGTGCGTTTTTATGCATGGGACAACTGATGAGGACGAAAGAAGAATATCGTTTGTGCTTGAGGAAAATCCGATTTGACAGAGAAATGCTGGGGCAGATTATCCGTATTGGTTTACCGTCAGGTATTCAAAATTCTATTATTGCCATTGCAAATGTTGTTGTACAGTCTAATATTAATGCATTTGGAGAAACGGCAATGGCGGGATGTGGTGCGTATTCTAAAATAGAAGGTTTCGGATTTTTACCAATTACAAGTTTTACAATGGCATTGACAACTTTTGTAGGGCAGAACTTGGGAGCGAAACAAGAAGAGAGAGCGAAAAAAGGAGCGAGATTTGGGATACTTACAACAGTTGTTCTCGCGGAATTAATCGGGGTTCTTATCTTTATTTTTGCCTCACCACTGACAAGAGCATTTGATAGTAATCCGGAAGTAATTATGTATGGTGTGGCGAGGGCAAGGACTGCGGCGTTATTCTTCTGTCTGCTGGCGTATTCCCATGCGATTTCAGCGGTGCTTAGAGGTGCCGGGAAATCAATGGTTCCGATGGTTGTTATGCTTATTTGTTGGTGTGTTATCCGAGTGACGATACTTGTTGTATTTGGAAAGTTGGTTGGCAAAATTGATATTGTATATTGGGTATATCCGATTACATGGGGATTAAGTTCAATTATCTTTTTCATTTATTATAAGAAGGCGGATTGGCTGCATTCGTTTAAGGAATAGGAGAAAAAGATTATGAAATTACGAGAAGCAAGAATAGCAGATATATTTCAGATAAAAGAGATGTACAAAGATATTGTTTGTGAAATGGAAAAAAATGGGACATACATTTGGGATGAAATTTATCCGTGTGAGTTTTTGGAAGAAGATATAAAAAAGAAGCAATTCTATATTTTAGTAAATGATAAAGGAGAAATTCTATCCGGATTTGCACTAAATTCTTTTCATGAGGGAGAAGATAGTATTATTTGGGAAAAGGAAAAGGCAAATGTGTTATATATAGACCGATTAGGTGTTAATGCTAAATATTTACGAAAAGGTATAGGGGTGCTTACTTTAAGAGAAGCATGTTTTCTTGTAAAGCAGTTAGGCGGAGAGTATTTACGACTTTTTGTTGTGGATAATAATTTTCCTGCTATTGCACTTTATGAAAAAGCAAAGTTTGAGAAAAGGGAAGGAATTTATGAAGAAAAGATAGATGAGGATTTATCTTTTAATGAATACGGATATGAGGTGAAGATAGTATAAACTTATATTTGTATAGAATTCCTTGTTTTCTTTACATATATACCTGAATAGGAATGACTTGTTTATTTTTAACCGCAAATCCTTTTATTTGGATTTGCGGTTAGTAGAAAGGTTTATCTTTTAGAAATAAATTCTTCGAAAGAAGTTACTTGGCTTGCCGTTTGTATCCAATTCTTTAAAACTTTTTCATCTATTTCTTAATTGTTTTTTTCTGAAGTTCATCTGATAATACGCTGAATTTAGACAAAAACATTAATAGAATATTTGTTATATCTTTGAAAATGCTTTCTTTTCGCTGTCTTCTCGTTCGTCTTTCGCCCTTACTCAGAAAGCTTTTTCTTTTTCTGATACAGATAATACGGAAGAAGTAACAACGCAGTGGCAGCCCATGACACCGGATAACTGTATAGAAGTGTCGACACTTCATTTCTCATAGGGGTAATAAACATCACCCACGGAATACGAATAAAACAAACTCCGCCCAGTGTAATTAAAGTGGGGATAAATACATCTCCGATACCTCTAAGAGCCCCTGAAAAGATTTCAATAAAGATAAAAATCATATAACTAGGTGTAATCAATCTCAGCATATAGACACCGAGTTCAACAACATTTGAGTCTGTCGTAAAGATATAATATAACGGACGACAGGCAACCATGAGGAAAGTCAACAGTACCGCTGAAACACCGAATGCCATTAGCAGACAGACGCGAACACTTTTTTTCACACGCTCATAAAGTCCTGCACCGTAATTTTGTCCTGCAAATGTTGTGATGGCAATTCCGAATGAGCCACATATTGTCCAGAAAATAGCATCAAGTTTTCCATAGGCAGCCCACGCGGCAGTTGTGTCCGTTCCGAAGTTATTTACAGCGGCTTGAATAATAATATTTGTCAGGCTGTACATACAGGACTGCACACCGCTTGGAAGTCCGATTTTAAATTCTGATTTCAATAGTGCAAAATGTATTCGTATTTCCCGTGGAATTAGTTTTAGCATATCATAAGAAGTCATTAATGCCCGTGTAACTAAAACGGCGCTGACTGCCTGTGCGATTAATGTGGCAATGGCCGCTCCGGCAATTCCCATATGGAAATAGACAACGAACAAAATGTCCAATCCGATATTGATAAAACAGCATACGATTAAGTAGTATAACGGACGTTTAGAGTCGCCGATTGCTCGCAAAATACTGGATCCCATGTTGTAAATTAGCATGAAAATCAAGCCTGCAAAGTAAATTCTAAGATAAAGTACAGAATCATCAAAGATGTCAGCAGGGGTTTTAGTAATTTTTAATAACCAAGGTGTTAGAATTAAGCCTGCAATGGAAATGACGATACCGAACACAATGGAAAATGCGTAAGCGGTATGTAATCCTTTCTGCATATTATCGTGGTCATTTGCACCGTAAAACTGGGAGATAATTACACTTGCTCCGGCAGAAAGTCCGGTAAAAAATCCGATGACAAAGTTGACAAGAACTGCGGCGGAACCGCCAACGCTGGCAAGCGCCTCCTTACCGACAAAACGTCCTACAATAATCGCATCAACTGTATTATATAATTGTTGAAATAATGTTCCGACAACTATCGGAAAGAAAAATATTAACAATTGTTTCCAGATAACACCTTCTGTAATAGGATTTGCTACTTTATTTTTCTTCATAAAATCACTCCTCTCAAAAATCTCATCCTAATAGAAATCATATCATAGGATTTGTGAAAAAAGCAATTACATTTAATATCCCTTTTGGTATAATAAAAAGTATATATCGAAAGAAAAGAGGTAGACGAGTGAATTTAATAAATAAAATCCCACCGGAATTTTATAAACTTTTTGCAAGTAAATACAGACCATATTATCAAAAATTTCTGTTGGCGATTTATGGGGAGATAAGTAAATCTTATTCTCTTTTAGGTTTGACGGAAGAGGAATGTAAAGCCGTTATGAATGAAAATATAGCGGATATGGCGTTGGAGTGGAGTGAAGAGCAGGTTGACGAGGAAGGCGAATTTCTTACAAGGGCAAACATGGCGTCCGTCTGTTTGAAAAACTTGGAGAAATGGGGTTGGCTTCGTCAGGATTATGATGAAACGTTGAATAAATATGTTGTGTCATTTCCTGAATACAGCCGATTATATGTAGAACTATTTGAGAAACTGTTCAGTGAGGAAGGAAACAGAGAGCGCGAAAGTGTACTTGCCGTGTACAGTCAGTTATATACATACAGTTCGGATAAAGAAAAGAATAATGACATTTTAAAAAGTGCATTGAATACGTCCCGCACATTAGTACAGATGCTTGCAAATATGCAGGAGGGAATGAGAGGGTATTTCGATGAATTGTCTAAGCAGAAAAGTTTTCTTGGTATTCAGGAAGTGCTTGTAAAAGAAATTAATAATAGTGACAGTAAAAAATATGCGATTTTAACGACAACAGACAGTTTTTATCGTTATAAAGAGGCTGTGAAAGAATTGATAGAGCAGAACTTGGGAGAGAATGAAATGCGAAGGCAGTCTTTTGTGGAAAAGAAACAGCAGTTGGAAAAAGGCAGTCCGGGATATGTGAGAAATGAAAGGTCAATAGCGTTGTGCGAGGAGGCAATGGATATTATCTATGGAATTGAGCGTGAATTTGACACGATTGAGAGAAGATATAATAAACTGATTGAGCAGAAAACTATTTTTGCCAACCGTGCCGCAGCGAGAATAAGGTATCTTTTAATGGAAGGAATGTCGGAAGAAGACGGAACGCTCAGGCTTGTACGGTTGTTAAATCAAAGTAATAAGCGGGAAGAAATTTTGGGAAAATTAGCGGAAGATATGCGTTTAACAGAGCGGTATAGAGAAGTAACCGACAGAAGTATGTATCAGCAGAAAAATACAGAAAAAGAAAAGTTCGTTCCGGCTACGGTAAAGGAGATAAATGTTTCGGAAGACGGACTGGAAGAATTTATTTTGAAACCACTTTACACCCAGAAAGAAATTCGGGATTTCCGCAGGAAAAACGAAAGTGACGGAGAGTTTAGAGTGACGGAAAATACGGTGCAGTCCATAGAAGATTTGGAAAAACTGTTCTTTGTATGGCAGGAAGTAACCGAACGGGCAGAGAGTAATACAATTGTAGAAGTGGAAAAAGAAATGCAGGCGAAAGGATTTGGCTTTTCGGGGCTTAGAATAAAGGAGAAGTAGATGTTTAAATATATGGAAGAGTTATCCGTGACAGAGGCAGAAAATTTAAGAAAAACAATATCCAATCTGTTCAGACAGACTTGTATCTTGCAGGTGAAATATGATCCGGTAACATTGACACCACGAGATAATATTTATTACGAAATGTGTGTGCGACACAAAAAATTTATCGAGGATTATTTAATGGTACTTGGATGTGAAGTGACACATGACCCACAGGAACATATTTTCCGACTGGGTGGAGAAGGCGCAGAAACGGAAAGATTTAGTCTTACGACAACAATTATTATTTTACTTATCAAGATGATTTACCGCGATAAAATTTTAGGAGAAGGGCTGGAAGCAACGGTAACTACACTGGAAGAAATACGCGAGTATGGGAAAAACACAAATCTTTTAAATAAGAAACTGAAGGTGACGGAATGGCAGGATGCACTTTATCTGCTGAGTAAACATCAGATGATTGAACTTCCGGGGGCGGTTCGTGATGTGGAAGATACAACGCCGATTTATCTTTACAGTACGATTAATTTATATTGCAGTTCGCTAAATATTAATGCGTTGTTGGAAGAATACAGAGAGGAGATTGCTGAAAATGAAACAGTCGAAGAAAATCTTTACGAAAATGTTGCTGAATAATTGGGGTGGAATCAGTCATAAAGAATTGGTATTTCATGAATATGTCAACCTGTTCAGCGGTAAAAGCGGTTCGGGGAAATCAACTGTTATGGATGCAATACAAGTTATTTTATACGGAAGTGTGGCTGCAACTTTCTTAAATAAGGCGGCGGACGATGCGAAAAACAGAAGAAGTGTTTTAAGTTATCTTAGAGGTGAACAGAAAGACGGAACGGCAAACCGTGAAGGAATGGATTTCTGCTCTCAGATTGTGTTGGAAGTGGAAGATAAGACAACTCATATTGTAAATTGTATCGGTGTTGCTTTTGAAGTAGGGAAAAGAGATTTAGAATTAAAACGTTACAGTTTTTTCAGTCATTCGGGAAGAATAGCGGAGGATGGATATATTGCGGAAGACGGAAGCCCGTATACTCTTACACGGTTGAAAAATTTTATTGAAAGCAGAAAAGAATCCGAGGACAATCGGGGAAGAGGAGAAGTGAATAGACTGTATCCGTCAAAAGAATCTTATCTGAATACACTTTATGACGTTATTTTAGGTTATATTGAACCGGGACGTTTTATGACAATGGAAAAAAGTGCCATTGCACTTCGCATGACAAACGGAACGGGACAGTTTATACGGGATTATATGTTTCCCAAAAGTAAAGAGGGAACAGTGTCGGTAATCAGCGAGCAGTTGGGTGCATATCGTGAAATTAAAGAACGAGTGGAAGACTTGGAAAATCGTATACAGATGCTTGAAACAATCAGAGAGCATAATTTGAAACTGATTCAATTTAAAAGTGATGCCGTTCGCACACAGGCGATTTTGAAAATAATTACAATTGAAGGTTTGAAAATACAACTACAGTCTAAAAAAGAAACTTTGGAAGCAGTTATCAAGGCAGTAAAAAAGATTGAAGAACGTTGTCTGGTTTTAGAAGAGCAGGAAAAACAATATATTGATGAAAAGGTAGAGGTTGAAACGCAGATTCGTGCGAGTGACTACGGGCAGAAAGAAAAGGAATTGGAAGAAGTACGCCATACGATAGAAATTTTAGCGGGTAACTCGGCACAGTGGCGAAAACTCTTACAGGAACTGAAAAAGTGGGAAGAAAATGATGACATCAGTGCTTATATATCTAATCCGGCGTTACATACGATAGAAGAGGTGGCAGACGGAAATATAAATGAAGAAGTTCTTGCAAAGTTGAAAAAATATTTGAAAGATACACTGGAAAATATTGAAGAGGAGTTACAGGAGTTACAGGATAATATCCGTAGGACTGGAAAGATCTTAACGGAGAAAAAGGAAATTATCGAAGACTTAAAAAATGACAGAAAACCGTATAAAAAAGAATTGAAAAAAGCAAGAGCAAGATTGCAGAGTGCATTGAGTGACAGATACGGGAGAACCATTCATGTAGAAATCTTTGCGGATTTGTTTGATATTACCGATGAAAAGTGGAAAAACGCAATCGAAGGAAGACTTGGGAGAATAAAATATAGTCTTGTTACTGCGCCGGAGTATGCGCTTGATGCAGCCAAAATTTTTCGGAAAATGCGGGAAAAAGAATTTGAAGAATTTAATCTTATCAATACGGCGGCAATTAAACGAGATGAGCCAAAAGCGAGAGAAAATACATTGTATGAGGCAGTAAAGGCAAGTGAACCTTATGTAGACTTGTGTCTGAAACAATATTTGGGAAGAATAGTTAAGTGCGAAACAATAGAGGAATTGCACGAAGTCAGAGAAGGAGTTACACCGGACTGCTATTCTTACAGCAATTATATTTTCCGTCATTTGAAGGAAAAGGACTATGGCGATTATGCGTGTATTGGTACAAAAGTATCCAAAGCAAAAATGATTGAACTGGAAGATGAAGTCTATCATTTAGAAAAACAGTTGATGTCGGATATGCAGATGCAGAGTAGTTTAAAAGATGCAAGAACGTTCGAGCAATTGAATAATTATAGCACAGAGCAGTTAATTCAGATGTCAAACGCATCTGAAGATTTGGCAAACTATTATAAAAAGGAAGAAAAATTGCTCAAAGAATTACAGGAATTAAATGAGGGAACACTTCTTCCACAACTGAAGGAAAAGAGAAAACAGTTGGAAGAAAGGATAAGAGTACTTCGGGAAGAGTTACAGGAAAGAAATCGGGAGCGTTTGGAACGTATTAAAACGCAAGTAAATGCGGAAACAGAATTGAAAAATCTACAGGAAAGACTAGAACAGGAATTGCAGGGTTATATTGCCAATGAAATACTTGAGCAGGAAGTTCTTCGTGAAATGGAAACAAAAAATGAATATGTTTACCGCAAGGAAAAAGTAAGAGAATTGGAAAAACTGGAACAGTTCATTGAAATAGAAATGGAAGAACGATTAACTGCCAGAAATAAATTTAATCATACATATTCCGCATACGGATTTACGGGAATAGAACATGAAAATGATGTTTATGACAAAGTGCTTGAGCAGTGCAAAAAAGACTTTGAGCCGAAGTACAAAGCGGAATTTGAGCAGCAGTATCAACTTGTCTATCATACATTAAGAGAGAACGTTATTGCGACAATTCACGGAGAAATTAAAGCAGCATTTCGTCATAAACGTGAAATTAATAGGATGCTTGGAAAAATTCGTTTTTCTGACAGTATTTATCAGATTGATATTCTTCCGGCAGAAAATGAAAATAGACAGTTTTACGAGATGCTTATGGCGCCGGAGTTAGATAGTAAAGTGCTTGACAATGGTGGATATGAGGGACAGTTAAGTCTTGGTGAAGACGAGTTTTATCAAAAATATGAAACACAAATTTTAAAACTGACTGAGAAATTTATGCCGCCTAGAGATGAGGATAATGGAAAGCGTGCGGTTTACAAAGAAGAGATGGAGCGTTACGCTGATTATCGAAACTATCTTACTTTCAGTATGTATGAACAGGTGGAAGATGAAGAGGGAAATATAAGAAAAAATGCGGTTGATGATATGGCGGGAAGAGATTCCGGCGGAGAGGGACAAAATCCGAAATATGTTGCACTTCTTGCCGGATTTGCAATGCTTTATATGAACCAAAGCAACAGAGATTCCAAAATCCGATTAGTTCTTTTGGATGAAGCATTTTCAAAAATGGACAAGGAGAGAAGTGAAGTTTGCCTTCATTATGCGAGGGAATTGGAATTACAGTTAATTGTCTGTGTGCCTGATGAGCGTTTGCAGTCGCTTATTAGAAATGTGGATAGTGTGTACGGATTCCGCAGACATCAAAATCAGATTTCTATGATGCACATTGATAAGGGAGATTATCTGAAAATGATTGAAGGTGAGGAAAGTGCTAACGCTTAGACGGTGGATGATTGATAAAACGGATGTGGAAAGAAAAGCAGATGTTTGATATAATTATTTTATAGTGTATTTAAGAGAGATAGGAAGGTTATGTGTAAAAAGTTAAGAAACAAAGGAGAAAAAAGCATGGAATGGAAAAGACTATTGACACAGACTCGATTGGAAGAGGAAGAAAAACCTTCACAAGTATTTAATGAATACTACATTAGTCCTTTTGAAAGGGATTATGAAAAAATTGTTTCAAGTGCTGCATTCAGAAGACTACAGGATAAGACACAAGTATTTCCTTTAGCTAAAAGTGATTTTGTGAGAACTAGATTAACTCATTCTATAGAGGTATCTACTATTGCAAAACAACTGGGAATTATGTGTTTCCAGAATACATCATCCTATCGTTGTGTACCATTGGATGAGAATGAAATAGAACAAGAAGAACTGCGGATTCAGAGAATTGGAGATATTGAGGCTATATTATCCTGTGCAGGATTATTGCATGATTTGGGAAATCCGCCGTTTGGACATGTAGGGGAAGAAATAATCAGAGAATGGTTTAAAGATAATTTGAAAAATATATATCTGAGTGATGGTAATAAAAAATCAGTTGCAGATTTATTGAATAAAAATCAAATTACTGATTTGGAAAATTTTGAAGGTAATGCACAGGCTTTTAGGATTTTAGCAAAAGCACGTCATCAGTCAGAAATTAATTTGCCGTTTTCTATTGATAGTGCTTTGATTAAATATCCAACACGCTCGAATGAAATAGGAAAGGAACATATCCGACATAAATTGGGATGTTATCAGTCAGAAGAGCGTGTTTTTATTCGATGTGCAAAAGAAGTGGGGACTATTAATTCAGATGGAAATGTTGTAAGACATCCTCTGGCATATTTGGTTGAGGCGGCGGATGATATTGCTTATATGACTGCAGATTTGGAAGATGCCGTAAAAGCAGGTGTTGTTAGTGTAGAAGAATTGATAGCATTTTTTAAAGAAGAATATAAGCAATTGTCAAAAAAATATGCAGAACAAAAACAACATTTAAAAAGGACAGAAGAAATAATTAATAAGTTATGTTCTATTAATTGCGATGAAAAAGATAAGACTAAAGTTATGAGCCGATGGGGAAATTATCTCCGAAGATGGTTGATGTATGTTGCTTGCTGGAGATTTTCAAAAAGTTATAATGAGATTTTAGAAGGAACATATAAGTATGATTTGTTTTATGATAATAATCATAGTTTAACAGTAAAATTATTAAGAAAGGCAATGAGTGAATTTGTCTTTGATTCACGAATGATTACAGAACCTGAATTATCTGCACAAACTATGCTTAGTTTTTTGTTAGATAAGTTTGTGCCAGCGGTTGTAAAATTTGATGGGTATGGTAAAATGAGTACTCAAGACAAGAAAGTAATGACATTGATTTCCCAAAATTATATTGATGATTATTATAAGGTGAAAGAGATTGATAAAATTACTGATGAAACAGAACTTTTATATCGAAGAATACTTATAGCAACCGATTTTATCAGTGGAATGACAGACGGGTATGCACGAGCATTATATAGAAGAATATCAGGAGTGGAATAGCAAGGAAAATGATGTTGCTTGAGTTGTTTTAAAAATAATCAGGGAACTTTCTCCTTTTAAATTTGAAAAAATATTTGTAAATATGGAATATGATTTTTTTAAAGGTGCTGTCGCTTTAACGATTGAATAATCGTAAAGCGGCAGTTTCCTTTTTTGAAGGAATATTTCAAAATGCTGAGAAATCTTAAAAGAAAAGTTGACATGAAACAACACATAAGATAAAATGGAATAAGAACATTTGTTCTCGTGAAGCGATAATAAAATAGAAATTTTAATTACACGAAAAATCTGTGTAATTACTACCCAAGTATTCAATAATAGCAGAGGGAGAAGCGTGTATGAGTAAAGAAAAAATCTTTAAATTAGAATCACCATATAAGCCTACCGGCGACCAGCCACAAGCCATCGAGCAGCTTGTAAAAGGGTTTCAAGAAGGCAATCAATGCCAGACTTTACTAGGGGTTACAGGCTCCGGTAAGACTTTTACCATGGCAAATGTTATACAACAATTAAATAAACCTACATTAATAATTGCCCACAACAAAACTCTGGCTGCCCAGTTATATGGAGAGTTTAAAGAATTCTTCCCTGATAATGCGGTTGAATACTTTGTATCCTACTATGATTATTACCAGCCGGAAGCCTATGTTCCGTCCTCAGACACATACATTGCAAAAGACTCATCTATCAATGATGAGATTGATAAGTTACGTCATTCGGCAACGGCAGCGCTTTCAGAGAGGCGGGATGTTATCATTGTGGCAAGTGTTTCCTGTATTTATGGCTTGGGCTCGCCGATTGATTATCAGGAGATGGTAATTTCTTTGCGTCCGGGAATGATAAAAGACAGAGATGAGGTTGTGGCAAAATTAATTGAAATACAATATGACAGAAACGATATAGATTTTAAACGAGGAACATTTCGTGTCAGGGGAGATGTTTTGGAGATTTTTCCGGCAGTTTCAGAGGAATATGCCGTTCGTGTGGAATTTTTTGGAGATGAAGTGGAACGCATCACGGAGATAGATGTGCTTACAGGGGAAATTAAAAATGTGTTGAATCATGTGGCAATCTTTCCAGCTTCGCACTATGTTGTTTCCAAAGAAAATATGGAACGTGCAACGAAAGCGATTGAGGAAGAATTGGAAGAAAGAATACGTTACTTCAAGAGTGAAGATAAACTGCTGGAAGCACAAAGAATTTCAGAAAGAACAAATTTTGATATAGAAATGATGAGGGAAACAGGATTTTGTTCGGGAATTGAGAACTATTCAAGACATTTGACAGGACTTGCAGAAGGACAACCTCCACATACACTGATAGATTATTTTCCGGATGATTTTTTGATTATGATAGATGAATCACATAAAACAATTCCACAAATTGCAGGAATGTATGCCGGAGATCAGTCGAGAAAGTCGACCTTAGTAGATTATGGATTCAGACTTCCGTCTGCTAAGGATAATCGTCCGTTGAATTTTGAAGAGTTTGAGAGTAAAATCAATCAGATTTTATTTGTTTCCGCAACCCCGGGCGAGTATGAAGAGAAGAATGAACTGCTGAGGGCAGATCAGATTATCAGACCAACAGGTCTTTTGGATCCGGAAGTAGAGGTCAGAGGAGTTGAAGGACAGATTGATGACTTGGTTGGCGAAGTAAATAAAGAAATTGCGAAGAAAAATAAAGTTTTGGTGACAACATTGACAAAAAGAATGGCGGAAGACCTGACGGACTATATGCGAGAACTGGGAATACGCGTAAAATATCTGCATTCCGATATTGATACGTTAGAGAGAACGGAAATTATCAGAGATATGAGATTGGATGTATTTGATGTTTTGGTCGGAATCAATCTCTTAAGAGAGGGATTGGATATTCCAGAGATTACACTTGTGGCTATTTTGGATGCGGATAAAGAAGGTTTTCTGCGTTCGGAAACATCACTTATTCAGACAATCGGTCGTGCTGCCCGTAACGCAGAAGGTCATGTGATTATGTATGCAGATACAATGACGGATTCTATGAAAAATGCTATACGGGAAACGGAGAGAAGACGAAAGGTTCAGATGTCATATAACGAGGAACATGGAATTACACCGCAGACGGTAAAGAAGGCGGTTCGAGATTTAATAAGTATTTCTAAGAAAGTTGCAGCGGAAGAATTGCAAATGGAAAAAGATCCTGAATCTATGAGTAAGTCAGAATTGGAAAAAATGATTAAAGATATGACAAAACAGATGAAAAAAGCGGCAGCGGAGTTGAATTTCGAGATGGCGGCTCAAGTAAGGGATAAATTGGTGGAATTAAAGAAACAATTACAGGAGATAGAAAATTAGGAGTATAAAATGGCAAAGAAAACAGAGCAGAAGCAATATATTAAAATCAGAGGTGCAAATGAGCATAATTTGAAAAATATAGATGTGGATATTCCGAGAAATGAACTGGTTGTGCTGACAGGACTTAGCGGTTCGGGCAAATCATCTCTTGCTTTCGACACGATTTATGCAGAGGGGCAGAGAAGATATATGGAGTCATTGTCTTCTTATGCAAGACAGTTTTTGGGACAGATGGAGAAACCGAATGTGGAAAGTATAGAAGGGCTTTCTCCGGCGATTTCCATTGACCAGAAGTCGACAAACCGAAATCCTCGTTCTACGGTTGGAACGGTAACGGAGATTTATGATTATTTTCGACTTCTTTATGCGAGAATAGGAATACCACATTGCTACAAATGTGGGAAAGAAATTAAGAAACAGACTGTAGATCAAATGGTGGATCAGATTCTTACACTTCCGGAAGGAACAAAAATACAATTGCTTGCACCGGTTGTGCGTGGAAGAAAAGGGCGTCATGAGAAACTGTTTGAACGTGCGAAAAAGAGCGGTTATGTGCGTGTTCGCGTGGACGGTAATTTATATGAACTGACTGAAGAAATTGTTTTGGATAAAAATATTAAACATAATATAGAAATCATTGTGGACAGACTTATTGTAAGAACGGGGATAGAAAAGAGATTAACAGACTCTGTGGAGAGCGTGCTTGCACTTGCAGAAGGGTTGATGACGGTAGATGTTATTGGTGGGGAAGAAATTCATTTCAGCCAAAGTTTTTCGTGTGCAGACTGTGGAATCAGTATTGAAGAGATTGAACCAAGAAGTTTTTCGTTTAATAATCCATTTGGTGCGTGTCCGGTGTGTTATGGTTTGGGATATAAGATGGAATTTGATGTGGATTTGATGATTCCGGATAAGAGTCTTAGTATTGATGAGGGTGCGATTACTGTTATGGGGTGGCAGTCGTGTGCCGAAAAGGGAAGTTATACAAGGGCGATATTAGATGCTCTGGCGAAAGAATACCATTTTTCTCTCGATACACCGTTCAAAGATTATCCACAGAAAATACAGGATATTTTAATTCATGGAACGAATGGAAAAGAAGTGAAAGTTTATTATAAAGGTCAGCGTGGAGAGGGCATTTATGATGTGGCATTTGAAGGAATTATCAGAAATGTAGAAAGGCGTTATAGAGAAACCGGTTCAGAAACAATGAAAGCGGAGTATGAGTCTTTTATGAGAATTACGCCATGTCATGAGTGTGGTGGCCAGCGTTTGAAGAAGAGTGCCTTAGCGGTTACGGTAGGTGGGAAAAATATAGCGGAAGTGACAAATCTTTCCATAGGAAAATTGCAGGAATTTTTGGAAACGCTGGAACTTACGCCTACACAGGAATTGATTGGCGGACAGATATTAAAAGAAATCAAAGCAAGAACAGGGTTTTTAATTGATGTAGGGTTAGATTATCTAACGCTGTCAAGAGCAACAGGGACACTTTCAGGCGGAGAAGCACAGCGCATCCGACTTGCAACTCAGATCGGTTCAGGATTAGTTGGTGTAGCGTATATTCTAGATGAGCCTAGTATAGGGCTTCATCAGAGAGATAATGATAAATTGTTAAAAACATTGAAACATTTGAGAGATTTGGGTAATACTCTCATTGTAGTGGAACATGATGAAGATACAATGTTAGAGGCGGATTATATTGTAGATATTGGACCAAAAGCAGGCGAACATGGCGGAGAAGTCGTGGCAGTAGGAACGGCGAAACGGATTATGAAGAATAAAAATTCGATTACCGGTGCTTACTTAAGCGGACGCATTAAGGTTCCTGTTCCGGAAGTGAGAAAGCAGCCTACCGGATTTTTGAAAATTATCGGTGCACGAGAAAATAATCTAAAAAATATCGATGTAGATATTCCTTTAGGAGTTTTGACTTGTGTTACAGGGGTATCGGGCTCTGGAAAAAGTTCACTGATTAATGAGATATTATATAAGAAATTGGCGAAGGAGTTGAACAGAGCCAGAACGATTCCGGGAAAACATGACAGAATTGAAGGAATAGAGCAGTTGGATAAAGTGATTGATATTGATCAGTCACCGATTGGAAGAACACCACGTTCAAATCCGGCAACATATACGGGGGTATTTGATTTAATTCGTGATTTGTTTGCGGCAACGGCGGATGCAAAAGCACGTGGTTATAAAAAAGGAAGGTTTAGTTTCAACGTGAAAGGCGGAAGATGTGAAGCTTGTAGCGGGGATGGTATTTTGAAGATAGAAATGCATTTTTTACCGGATGTATATGTGCCATGTGAAGTGTGCGGTGGAAAACGTTATAATAGAGAAACATTAGAAGTGAAATATAAAGGAAAAAGCATTTATGATGTACTGAATATGACCGTGGAAGAGGCGATGCACTTTTTTGAGAATGTTCCTTCTATTAGAAGAAAAATGGAAACACTATATGATGTGGGATTATCCTATGTTCGTTTGGGACAGCCATCCACTACACTTTCCGGCGGGGAGGCCCAGAGAATTAAATTGGCAACCGAATTGAGTAAGCGAAGTACGGGAAGAACAATTTATATTTTAGATGAGCCTACAACAGGACTGCATTTTGCAGATGTGCATAAACTGACGGAGATTTTGCGAAGACTGGCGGAAGACGGAAATACAGTTATAGTTATTGAACATAATTTAGATGTGATTAAAACGGCAGACTATATTATTGACATTGGTTTAGAAGGCGGCGATAGAGGAGGAACTGTTGTTGCGACAGGAACACCGGAAGAAATTGCAGAGAATTCGAACTCTTATACAGGAAAGTATATTGACGCAATCCTTAAGAAAAACTAAAAATAGAAAAAAAGTCTTTCCATTTATTACAATTTTGATTATAATAAGAATCATATGTGATGATTTAGTATCAACAAGTACAAAGGATATAAGAATAGATGAGTTTTGGAAAGGAGAATTTAGATGTCAATAGATATCGGGATTGATTTAGGAACCGCGAGTATTCTCGTGTATGTAAAGGGCAAAGGTGTAGTTTTGAAAGAACCGTCCGTAGTGGCATTTGATAGAGATACAAATGTAATTAAAGCAATTGGGGAAGAAGCACGTTTGATGCTCGGAAGAACTCCGGGCAATATTGTTGCGGTAAGACCACTTAGAAAAGGTGTTATTTCGGATTACACTGTTACAGAAAAAATGATTAAATACTTCGTTCAGAAGGCTATGGGAAAACGTACATTTAAGAAACCACGCATTAGTATTTGTGTTCCAAGTGGAGTTACAGAAGTAGAAAAGAAAGCAGTAGAAGAGGCTACTTTTGCAGCAGGAGCAAGAGAGGTTCATTTGATTGAAGAGCCGGTAGCAGCAGCAATCGGAGCGGGAATTGATATTGCAAAACCATGTGGAAATATGATTGTAGACGTAGGAGGAGGTACTGCGGATATTGCAGTTATCTCTCTTGGTGGTACAGTTGTAAATACATCAATTAAAATTGCAGGGGATGATTTTGATGAAGCAATCGTTCGTTATATGAGGAAAAAACACAATCTTTTGATTGGAGAGCGTACAGCGGAAGACATCAAAATCAAAATCGGAACAACTTATCCGTTGGTAGAAGATGAAACAATGGAAGTAAGAGGACGTAACCTTGTTACAGGACTTCCGAAGACTGTAACAGTAACATCTTCAGAAACTGAGGAAGCGCTTCGTGAAACAACAGGACAGATTGTAGAAGCGGTAATCGGAGTACTTGAGAGAACTCCACCTGAATTGTCGGCGGATATTTTGGATAGAGGTATCGTTCTTACAGGTGGTGGAGCAATGCTTCGCGGATTGGAAGAGTTGATTGAAGAAAGAACCGGAATTAATACAATGACTGCTGAAGACCCGATGAAAGTAGTTGCAATTGGAACAGGACAGTTCGTTGAATTTATGAGTGGAAGAAAAGATGCGTAAATAGAGGGCGAGGGATTAATCCCTTGCCTTTTTTAATCCGATTAAAAAGGAGGAAATACAGGGTGGAAGTTGTTACAGGATATGTGGAGCATATTGTTTTTCGCAATGAAGACAACGGTTATACAGTTTTTCAGTTTAATACGGACGATGGAGATTTGACGTGTGTGGGAAACTTCCATTATATCAGTGAAGGTGAAATGTTGGAACTGAGTGGGGAATATGTGACACATAAAGTATACGGTGTACAGTTACAGGTCCTTTCGCATCAGGCAAAAGAGCCGGAAGATTTGTTTTCTATTGAGAGGTATCTCGGTTCGGGGGCAATAAAAGGTTTGGGAAGTGCTTTGGCGGGACGGATTGTGAGAAGATTTAAGGAAGACACCATTCGCATTATTGAAGAAGAACCGGAGAGGTTGGCGGAAGTAAAAGGAATCAGCGAGAGAAAAGCGAGGGAAATTGCAGAGCAGGTGGAAGGAAAAAAAGAGATGCGAAATGCAATGATTTATTTGCAGAAATATGGAATTTCTACTACACTTGCGGCAAAAATTTATAAAAAATATAAAGACAGTGTGTATCGGGTTTTGGAGGAAAATCCATATAGGCTTGCGGATGATATACAGGGAGTAGGGTTTAAGACAGCAGATGAGATTGCCTTACGGATTGGTATTCATACGGATTCGGATTTTCGCATTCGCAGTGGGATTTTTTATGCGCTTATTCAAAGTGTGGCGGACGGTCACATTTACCTTCCGAAAGAAGAACTGTTGAAAAAAGCGGGAGAAATTTTGGAAGTAGATATAGAAGATATAGAAAAATACTTAATGGATTTATCTATAGAAAAGAAGGTTGTCTTAAAAGAAAAAGAAGGACAGATTCGAGTGTATCCGTCAGGATATTACTATATGGAGTTAAATACAGCGAAAATGTTACATGATTTGGATATTCATGAAGAGATTGCGGAGAATATGGTAGAGAGGCGTTTGCATAAAATCGAAGATAATACAGGAATGATCTTAGATGAAATGCAGAGAAAAGCCGTTATTGAATCGACAAAACATGGGATTTTGATTGTGACCGGAGGACCGGGGACAGGGAAAACAACAACGATTAATGCGATGATTCATTATTTTGAAAGTGAAGGGTTGGATATTACTTTAGCCGCTCCTACAGGGAGAGCGGCGAAGAGGATGACGGAGGCGACTGGTTATGAAGCGCAGACGATACATCGACTTTTGGAGGTGATCGGCAATCCTGAGGATAGTGAAAAGAGAGCGGGTTTTGGTCGAAACGAAGAAAACCCGTTGGAAACAGATGTGATTATTATTGACGAAGTATCAATGGTGGATTTGGCGCTGATGTATGCACTTCTCTGTGCGGTTACCATTGGAACAAGGATTATTTTAGTTGGGGACGGTAATCAGTTACAGTCAGTAGGAGCGGGAAATGTATTAAAAGATATGATAGCGTCAGAATGTTTTCCGGTTGTGCGGTTGACAAAAATTTTCAGACAGGCAACGGAGAGTGACATTGTGATGAATGCCCATAAAATTAACAGAGGAGAAAGGGTTGTGCTAGATAATAAAAGCAGAGATTTCTTTTTCTTGAAAAGACAGGACGCCAACACAATTATCAGTGTCATTATTACTTTGCTGCAGAAAAAGATGCCGAAATATGTAGATGCACAACCTTATGATATACAGGTTTTAACACCGATGAAAAAAGGACTTTTAGGTGTGGAAAGGCTTAATAAGATTTTACAACAGTATATGAATCCGCCGGATAAGAAAAAAGCGGAGAAGGAATATGGGGAAAAACTTTTCCGTGAAGGCGATAAAGTGATGCAGATAAAGAATAACTATCAATTGGAGTGGGAAATTTCCACGAAATTCGGTCTTGTTGTGGATAAAGGAGTCGGTGTATTTAACGGTGATATGGGAGTTATCACGGAAATAAATACATATAACGAAACTTTAGAAGTGGAATATGATGAGAAACGAAAGGTGACGTATTCTTTTCAGTTATTGGACGAACTGGAACTGGCATATGCTATCACTATCCATAAATCTCAGGGAAGTGAATATCCGGCGGTAATTATTCCGCTTCTTCAAGGACCAAGACAGTTATATCACCGCAATCTACTTTATACTGCGGTTACAAGAGCAAAAAAATGTGTTACGCTAGTGGGAAGCGACAGTACGTTTTATGAAATGATAGAAAATACAAACGAACAGAACAGACATACAAGTCTGGCGGAACGTATTAGGGAATTTATGTAGTAGAGTCTGTAAAGAAACATGATAAAAAGAATATTGGAATGGTTATATCCGAGTGTATGCGTATTTTGCGGAAAAATTTGTAAAGAAGGAATTTGTACGGAGTGCAGGAAAAAGGTGGGAGCAATCGGAGAGCCAAGATGTAAGAAGTGCGGAAAACCGATTCGGCAGGAAGAAAAGGAATTTTGTTATGATTGTGAACGGGAAGAACTGTGCTATGAACAAGGGAGAAGTCTGTGGCTTCATAAAATGCCGGTAAGCAGTTCGATATATGCTTTCAAATATAAAAACAGACGGGTATATGGTGAAGTATATGGGAAAGAAATGGCAAAAACCTTTGGAAAATTAATTCGCTTGTGGGAGATTGATGTCATTGTTCCTGTACCCCTGCATAAGAAGAAGCAGAAAAAAAGAGGATATAATCAGGCTGAAATTTTGGCAGAAGAAATCGGTTTGCATATCGGTATTCCGGTAGATACAACGTTGGTAAGGCGAAAAATAAATACAGTACCGCAGAAAGAATTTACACGAAAAGAGAGAAAGAAAAATTTGGAAAATGCTTTTGAAACGACAGGAAAGTTATGTGGAAAACGTGTGCTGATTGTTGATGATATTTATACAACAGGCAGTACAATCCACTCTATAAGTGTTTTGCTGAAAAATGCAGGTGCGGAAAAAACATATTTCCTAACTATAAGTATTGGACAAGGATTGTGATTAATGTTATACTAAAACATAATGCCAAAGAAAGAAAACGAGTGTTGAGGTGATGTAATGTTAAATGAAAAACGAGTGAAACTCATGGCTCAAATGGCGATGTATGAAGCAAAAGAAGGGCAGAAGGATTTTCAAATAAGCGGATATTATCAGAAAGATTACATAAGTCTGCACACATGGACTACAGTTATATGGTCGACTATTGGGTATGGACTAACAGCCGGAGCAATTCTTCTTGTTTTTCTGGACGAGATTCTTGCCAATCCCAGCCTTTTGCGGTTTTTAATACTGGGAGGTATTGTGCTTGGCGGATACATTGCAACAGTTGTCATATCAATAGTTGTAGCACGTAACATTTATAAGAAGAAACATGCGGATGCGAGAAGGCGTGTGAAGAGATTTAATCGTGAACTGCTTCAACTAAGCAAGATGTATGAAAAGGAGATAAGATAGATGAGTAGATTACTGGAGTGGAAGGAAAAACTACAATTACTGTACGCCGGATATTCAACATATATAGATAAGGGAATACGGTTTGTTGTGGCACTGACAAGTTTCCTGTTAATTAGCAGTAATATCGGTTTTATGGAGAAATTGGCGAAACCGATTCTTTCGATTGCGTTGGCTGTTGTATGTGCTTTTCTTCCGATGATTGTCACGGTAATTGCTTCAGCAGGGTTTATGCTTGTTCATATGTTTGCCTTATCTGAAGGAATTGCACTTATTGTCGCAGGGATCATTATATTGATGTTTATTTTTTATTTTCGGTTTACGCCGAAGAAAGCAATTATTTTATTGCTCACACCGATAGCATTTGCGTTTAAAGTACCTATGCTTATTCCAATTGCTTACGGATTGGCGGGAACACCGATTTATATTGTGCCGGTTATTTGTGGAACGATGGTTTACTTTATGATTAAATTTGCAAAAACATTTTCCACAACAATTACGGGGGCAAATGAGAACGGAATGCTGTCGGCTGTCGGTACATTTGCCAAACAGATTTTTCAGAGCAAAGAACTTTGGACAGTTATTATAGCGATTGTGATTTGTTTGCTTATCGTGTACACAATACGCAGAAAATCAATTAATCGTGCGTGGGAAATAGCGATTGTTTCGGGAACGGTTGCTTACATTATCGTTATGGTAATTGCAAGCGTTGCTTTGGATGTGGAGGTACACTATATTACGTTGATATTTGGAAGTATAGTGTCAGTGCTTATTGGATTTATATTGGAATTGATGCTGTTTTCTGTAGATTATGCGAGAACAGAGTATTTACAGTTTGAAGATGACGAATACTATTATTATGTAAAAGCATTGCCGAAAGTTTCTGTTTCTGCACCGGAGAAACAGGTGAAGAGAATTAACAAACGTCAGGAAACTGATACGGCAGAAAACAAAGGCGCTACCGGAAGACTTCAATTGACCGGAGAAGCGGATATAGATAAGATTATCGAGCAGGAATTGATGAAAAAATAAAATTTCTGTAAAACATAAGAAAGATTACAAAGGGGAGGTGACGAGATGAAAGAATGGATAGCACAATTAATGAACGAATATTTTTCATATGTACCTCATATAACGGTAACGGACGTAGTTGAGATTATTATCATTGCTTTTATCGTGTATGAGATAGCGCTTTGGATTAAAAATACAAAAGCGTGGATGTTGTTAAAGGGAATGCTTGTGCTTGCCGTATTCATTTCTGTCGCTGCAATATTTCAGATGAACACAATATTGTGGCTTGTGAAAAATTCAATAGGGGTTTTGGCAACGGTTACGGTCGTTGTATTTCAACCGGAACTTAGAAGAGCACTCGAAAAATTGGGGGAGAGAAATTTATTGAGTGCAGTTGTTCCGTTTGACAAGTCAAAGGAAAAAGAAAAATTCAGTCAGGAAACAATAGACGGTATTGTAACTGCAACATTTGAGATGGCAAAGGTGAAAACGGGTGCGTTGATTGTTGTGGAAGATGCCATTCAACTGACGGAGTATGAACGGACAGGTATACGTTTGGACAGCGTTATTTCCAGTCAACTTTTGATTAATATTTTTGAACATAATACACCGCTTCATGATGGTGCGATTATCGTAAGGGGAGATAGAATTGTGGCGGCAACTTGTTATCTGCCTCTTTCAGACAACCGCAATTTAAGTAAAGATTTGGGAACACGACATCGTGCGGCAGTTGGAATGAGCGAAGTCAGCGACGCATTGATTATAGTTGTTTCTGAGGAAACAGGAGCAGTGTCATATGCACAGGGAGGAAGAATTGTAAGACACGTTAATGAAAGACAACTCACGGAAAAATTAAATCAAATAAGCAGAAAAGTTGATGAACAGAAAAAACGTGGGTTGAGCAGATTGTGGAAAGGAAGGGCGAAAGATGAAAGAAAGATTGAAAAATAACTTCGGTCTGAAAGCTTTGTCGCTTCTTTTTGCGATTGTGCTGTGGCTTTTGGTTGTCAATATTGATGACCCGATTGCAGAGATTACTTTCAGAAATGTTCCGGTAAAAGTACTTCATGAAGAAATATTTACGTCTAAATCTAGCACCTATACAATTGTGGATGATAAAGATACGGTAAATGTAACGGTAAGTGCAAGACGTAAAGTACTTTCGCAAATTAAATCGTCTGATATTATCGTAACAGCAGATATTAAGGACAGAGTGACAAATTCACTGACCGAGGCAACACTGCCTACAGAAGTGACTATAGTAGGATTTGAGGGAGAGTATCAGGATGCGTATACAACGCCGAAAAATCTTGATATTGAAATAGAGGCGAGTACAACTAAGAAGTTTCCGGTTAGTGTGACAACAATTGGAACACCGCGAGATGGAAATGTAATCGGAAGTACGACAGCAAATCCGGAATTTATCACATTGGCGGGCGGCGAGTCGCAGATTAACCGTGTGAAGAAAGTTGTGGCAAAAGCAGATGTATCAGGAATTTCTTCCAGCGGACAGGTGGACGCAGAGTTAATTCTGTATGATGAAAACGAAAAAGTAATTGATCAGGCTCTTTTCGATAATAATTTAGGAAAAGAGGGAGTGAAAGTGGATGTTGAAATATTAAAGACGAAAGAAATACCACTTCGTTTTGATATGTCGGATATAAGTACGGCGTCAGGGTATACTCTCGGAAATATTTTCTATGAGCCGAAAAAGATTCTTGTAGCAGGTGAGGCGGACGCCATAAAAGAGTTGGATGTTATAGATATTCCTGCCACAGCGTTGAAGATGAATAATATTTCAGAAACAACCGAGGTAAAAGTAGATGTGAGTAAATATTTGCCAAAGAAATTGCAATTAGTTGATGATACGGCGGGAACGATTATTGTTACGATTTCGGTTGAGAAATACGGTACGAAAGCATTCAGTATTCCTGCTAATAATATTATTTTGGAAAATGCTCTGGCAGGTTTGAAAGCGAATATAGGAACAATAGAGAATATAGAAATTCAGGTGAAAGGTTCGAGGGCTGCATTAGAAAAACTGACGGAAGCGCCGAAGGTATTTGTAGATTTACAGAAATATACAACGGCGGGAACAATAACTGTTCCACTGCAGGCAGAATTGCCGCCGGGCTGTACCCTTGTTGGAAATGTGACAGTTCCGGTTGTCCTTACGGGGCAACAGAAATAGTTACTCCAGAAGAAAGGAGAAGTGAATGGTTAGCAAGAAAGTAAAAATAAATAATCCGACAGGACTTCATTTAAGACCCGCCGGAATGTTCTGCAGAAAGGCGGCGGAGTTTGAGGAATGCAAAATTACATTTCATGTAGGGGCTACAACGGGAAGCGCAAAAAGTGTATTAAGCGTTTTGGCAGCCTGTATTAAACAGGGGGATGAAATTGAAATTATCTGTGAAGGTAAAAATGAAGAGAAGGCATTAGAAGCAATGGCTCGCCTTGTAGAAGAAGAACTGGAAGACTAGAAGGAAAAATTTGGAGAGCATTTTATAGAGAAATCTGTGGAATGCTCTCTTGAATTATGTTAAAACTATAGTTAGAAGCAATATTAGGATGATAAAGGAAAGGTTATAAAGATGAAGAAAGCAACATTAGTTATTATGGCAGCAGGAATTGGCAGTAGATTTGGTGGAGGAATTAAACAGTTAGAACCTATTGGACCGAATGGGGAAATTATTATGGATTATTCTATATATGATGCGAAACAGGCAGGATTTAATAAAGTTGTTTTTGTTATCCGCAAAGACTTAGAAAAAGATTTCAAAGAAGTTATCGGTAACAGAATTGAAAAAGAAATTGAAGTGGCTTATGCTTATCAGGAACTTATGGATATTCCAGAAAAATTTCAGACGAAATTTGCAGAGAGAACAAAACCGTGGGGAACGGGACAGGCTATTTTATGTTGTAAAGATGTAGTAAATGAGCCGTTTTTAGTTATCAATGCGGATGATTATTATGGAAAAGAAGCATATAGAGAGGCATTCCGGTATTTAACAGAGGAAAAGGCAGATAGTGAAAAAGTACAGGCATCTATGATTGGATTTGTTCTTGGAAATACATTAAGTGAAAATGGTGGTGTTACACGAGGAATTTGTCAGGTAGATGAAAAAGGAATGCTGACGGATATTGTTGAAACATCTAATATCGAAAAGACAGAAGATGGTGCAGGAATCAGAACAGAAGAAGAAATTATTCCGGTAGATGTACATGCGCCTGTATCTATGAATATGTGGGGATTACATCAGGATTTCTTCCATGTGTTAGAAAATGGTTTCATAGAATTTCTGGAAAATGTAGAAGAGAGCAACTTGAAAGCAGAATATCTTCTTCCGACAATTATCGGAGGACTTTTAGAGGATGGTGAGATTGATGTAAAAGTGTTGAAATCTCATGATAAGTGGTTTGGAGTAACTTATAAGGAAGATAAAGAGTCTGTAGTGACATCAATTAAAAATCTTGTGGAGCAGGGAGTGTATCCGGAGAAGTTGTTTTAGGGGAAGAGAAAAGGAGAATATAAAATGATAAAAAGGATAGGAAAACGGTTTGTAGCAGGGGTTCTTACAGCGGCGTTGATTGTAGGCAGTCTAACCGGAATGCCAAGTTATGCAGAAGAAGAAAGCGGTGTAGTAGAAGAGGAGGGTACTTCTTTTTATGCGGCTACTCCACAGATTGTCAATTTTAATATAAAACCTTCAGGACAAACAACGGATTACATTGAAGAAGAAACAGGAATAGCAGGTTATACTTATGGACCATATGCGGCAGATGCAGTATATCTTGGACAAACAGGCAGTGGGAAAGTCAGATTTATGTTAGCGGGAGTTATTGGTACGGTGAATGCGAGTGAAGTGCAGGTTGTAAATAAATCCAGTGCAAAATCACTCAGTTATTACTATGTATCAAATAATCGTCTATATCATAAAATTGCCACGAATATTAATAATGCAGCTTCGGGAAGTACATTAGATAATGGTCCGGCACCGTCGTATTTAAAATCGGGAGTGAATTATTACAGTTATGACGGACATTATTTTTATACAGAATCTAATTTCGGAAACATGATTGATGATTATAATAAGAAGACACGAACATATTCGGTAAATCCGAATACACCGTTTTATAATTATTTTCAGTATCTTCCTTTAAGAAGTCAAACAAGTTACAGTGAGAGCAGTTTTGCCACAATAATTAATAATAAAGTAAGTTCCACATCGAAAATGCGTGATATGGGTGATGACTTTGTCAGAACGCAGAATACATACGGAGCAAATGCGATTTTAATGGTGGGAATTGCAGCAAATGAAAGTGCATGGGGAACAAGCAATATTGCAAAGACAAAAAACAATTTATTCGGGTTGAATGCGGTAGATTCTTCTCCGGGGCAGAGTGCAAATTATTTCGCTAGCGTATCTCAGTGCATTAAAGAATACGGTGAAAAATGGTTGTCAAAAGAATACTTGAACCCACAGAATTGGAAATATTACGGTGCTTTTCTGGGAAATAAGGCAAGCGGAATGAATGTAAAGTACGCTTCTGACCCATATTGGGGAGAGAAAGCGGCAGCAATGGCATGGCTTTTAGATGGTAATGGCGGTAGTAAAGATGTCCGTAGATACACAATTGGAATTAAAGATACGATTTATCCGTCAAACACAGTAAATGTAAGAAAAGAAAGTACAACGTCTTCGACAGCATTTTATAAGACGAAAAAAAATGCAAACTGTGCCTTTTTGGTTTTGGATAAAAATCCTGTAAATAAGTTTTATAAAATTCAGAGTGAGCCGGTGTTGAATAGCGGACGAACAGGAATTAATTCAAGTAGCGGAGTGTATAATTTTTCAAATATGTATGCATATTTGAGTTCGGATTATTTGAAGATTGTGTCGGATGGACAGTCAGCATGGTCAGTAAATACGATTGATACAAATCCTTCTTCTCCGCAATTATATGATACTTCCATAAAGGTGAGTGCAAATATAAGCGGGAACAAGACGGGGTTGCAATACAAATTTGTATGGCAAAAAAATGATTGGAAAGAGTGGGGAGTAATAAAAGATTTTTCTTCAACAGATTATGCGACATGGACTCCAAAAGCAGAAGGAAACTATACAATTTTAATGGATGTAAAAGATAAACTAGGAAAGGTCGTTACAGTCAGTATTCCATATCAAATCAAAAATTGGAGTTATACAGGGGTGAAAACAAGCGTAACATCCCCAAGTGCATTGAAAGCACGGATTAACTTATCTGCAGATGTAAAGGGAACAACTACAGGTCTGCAATATAAATTTGTGTGGCAAAAGGATAATTGGAGAGAATGGGGAGTGATTAGAGATTTTTCTTCTACGAATAGTGCGACTTGGATACCGACAAAAACGGGAGAGTATGAACTTATTGTAGATGTAAAGGATAAAGAGGGATTTGTTAGTACAAGAAGACAGGCATACCGAATTGTAGAAAAAGCATGGGAAGTACAGAACACGGTATTTAGTCCTACTGGAGCGGAAATTGGAAATACAATTAAAATCACGCAAAATATGAAGAAAGTTACAGAAGATAATGTGAATTTACAATACAAATTTGTATGGCAGAAGAATAACTGGAAAGAATGGGGCGTAATTAGAGATTTTTCGACCTCTAATACGGTAAATTGGATTCCGGAAGTGTCAGGCGACTGTCAGATTATTGTAAATATAAAAGATGATTGTGGAAATGCGGCGACTAAAACATCAAATTATTATGTTCAAAAAGGAAAATGGACATTTTCTGAAATTGCTGCAGATAATCCATCTCCTCAGATAGCAGGAGAGAAGATAAAATTGACAGCGAAAGTGTATGGAAATACAGCAGGGTTAAAATATAAATTTGTATGGCAAAAAGATAATTGGAAAGAATGGGGAGTGATACAGGAGTTTTCTTCAAAAAATACTGCGGAATGGACGCCGAAGAAAAGTGGTACATATACGATTTATGTGGATGTGAAAGATAGTGACGGAGCAACAGCAAGTTATCCTAAAATATTTACCGTAAAAAGTGCAGGAGAAGTAACAATACAATTACAGCCGAATACAAATCAGAATGTGGGAGGTAAAGTCAACATAAAAGCACTGGTTGGAGGTAGCGACAGCAATACGAAATATAAATTTGTATGGCAAAAGGATAATTGGAAAGAGTGGGGAGTAATACAAGATCTTTCCACTAAAAATAATACAGACTGGATACCTAAGAAAGAGGGGACGTATACAATATGCGTTGACGTAAAACAGGGAAATACTCCGGCAAAAACAAAAACGATACAGATAAAAGTAGGTAAATGGGCATATAATGAAGTTTCGGTGAATAAAAAACAGAATGGAGAATTAGAAATCAAACCAATTATTCAGGGGAATACGAATGGATTTGCCTACAAATATGTGTGGATGAAGAATAACTGGAAGGAATGGGGAGTGATAAAAGACTTTAGTGGAAATTCAATGATGTCATGGAAACCGAACGGAAAAGGACAATACACAATGATAGTAGATGTAAAGGATGCAGCAGGGAATGTGAAAACAGTCAATAAAGTATTTAATGTTCAATAGAGGTGAATAATATGAGGAAAAAGACGGTTAGTTTTATTTTAGCTGTTACTTTGTGTGTTACAACATTAGGAAACTTGAGTTATGCACAAGATAATCGGGGAGAAAAGAAAATAGTTCAGAGTGTGAGTGAAGAAGACTGGAAATTAGAAGGCTTAAAATTTGATAAAGTATCTCCACAGGAAGTTTCAGAGAGTATTAATGTTTCGGTAAATGTAAAAAGTGAAAATCAGAATTTACTATATAAATATGTGTGGCAGAAAGATAACTGGAAAGAATGGGGAATAATTAGAGATTTTTCTAAAGAAAAGACAGTGAATTGGAAACCGAAAACTTCAGGAAAGTATTACATATATGTTGATGTAAAAGAACCGGGGAAAAAGACGGAAAGTTTGAGCAGGGAATATACGATAGTAAAAAACAAATGGAATTATAGTGGCTTATTACCAAAAGAATATGGGTTGAAAAGGAATAAAGAAGTTACAATTTCAACAGAAGTATCGGGGAATGGAAGCGGTTTACGGTACAAATATGTGTGGCAGAAAGATGACTGGAAAGAGTGGGGGGTTATCAGAGAATTTTCGGAAGAAAGAGAAGTGTCATTTACACCTAAAAAAATAGGAAAGTATACTATTATTGCCGATATAAAAGATCAGGACGGAGATGTAATTACAAAGAGTAAAGAATATAATGTAAAAACAGATATTTGGAAATATGACGAAATAGTAACAGACTATGTATCACCACAAGAAAAATATGGAGAACCAATAAGTATTACGGCAAAAACTTCTGGGGATACGCAAAGACTTCAATATAAATTTGTATGGCAGAAAGATGATTGGAAAGAATGGGGAGTAATTCAAGAACTTTCAACAAAAAATACAGCGGAGTGGAAACCGGACAGTGTGGGAGAGTATACGATTTATGTGGACGTAAAGGATGTCGATGGAACAATAATAACCAAAACGATACCGTATAAGATAATTCCTGTAAACTGGAAATATGAGGAGATAAAGACAACTCCTGAAGATATACAGAAAAAAGGGGAAACGGTAGAAATTCAGGCGGAGATGAGTGGAAATACAAAGGGGCTTCGGTATAAATTTGTATGGCAGAAAGATGATTGGAAAGAATGGGGAGTAATTCAAGAACTTTCGGAAAAAAATAAGGCAGTATGGAAAACTCCGAAAAAGAGTGGAAAGTATAAACTGTATGTGGATGTAAAAGATCGTGATGGTGAAACGAGAACAAAATCTTTGGATTATTTTGTTGCTACACAGTTGTGGAATGCGGAAGAGATTGTTGTTAATGAGGGAATAGAAGAACAGGTATATACGAAGATACCTATTGAGGCAAAGGCATCAGGAGAAACGGAAAATCTGCAATATAAGTTTGTTTGGAAAAAGGGATCTGTCGAAGATGATTGGGGAAAAGAATGGGGAGTACTTCAGGAATTTGGAAATTCTAATCGAACAGACAACTGGTATCCGAAAAAAGCAGGTATCTATACAATTTATGTTGATATAAAAGACGTGGACGGAAGAAAGAAAACAATAACAAAAGAATATGAGGTGTTAGAGGCACCGTGGCAATTAGATAAATTGGAAATTTACGGAAGGCCAGATAGATTTGTAGGGGACACTCTCAAGGTAGAAGCAAAAACATCGGGAGAAACTGACGGTTTGCAATATAAATTTGTATGTCGCAGAGGAAACGGTTGGGAAGATTGGGAAGTTGTTCAGGAGTTTTCAACACAAAATCATATAGAAATTCCAATAGAAAAAGATAAAGAATATAATATTTATGTTGACATCAAAGATAATAGAGGAGTCACATTTGATGCAGAAACGGTTAAGGTAAGAGGGCATAAATATTTATCTGCAAAATCTACAAGTACAACTATTTCAAAAGGACAGACGGTAAATGTATATCCTGAGATTACCGGTGGAAAAGGTGAATTACAATATAAATATGTATGGCAAAAAGATAACTGGAAAAAATGGGGAGTAATTAAAGAATTTTCTTCTTCATCCAGTATTAATTGGACGCCTTCGGAAGAAGGAACTTATTATATTATAATTGATGTAAAAGCAAATGGAAAAGTTCAAACAAAAAGTGTTAGGATAGAAGTGAAGAATCTCAAAAATGGCTGGTATTATGAGGGAGGATATAAGTTTTATTATAAAAACGGTGTTAAACAGTTAGATTTAGACGGTATTCTTCCAAAACAGTCAAATTATTATATTAAAGTAAATAGAAGTGCCTGTACAGTAACTGTTTATGCGAAAGACGGGAATAACGGTTACATTATTCCGGTGAAAAGGTTTGCCTGTTCAGTGGGAAAACCGAATACACCTACTCCTGTCGGAACTTTTTATACTCCGGCAAAATACAGGTGGCATACATTAATGGGACCGTCTTACGGACAATATTGTACAAGAATTACCGGAAATATTCTTTTTCATTCAGTGGCAGGGAAAAATATGACAAGTTATAATTTGAATGCAAAAGATTATAATATGTTAGGGCAGCCGGCGTCACATGGATGTGTTAGATTGTGTGTACGAGATGCAAAATGGATTTATGATAATTGCTCATTGAAAACAAAAGTTACTATTTATGATGCAACAAGTCCGGGACCATTAGGGAAACCGAATACAATTAAAATTCCTTCATGGCAAACATGGGATCCTACAGATCCAAACGTATAAAGTGTAAAAATAGGAGAGTAAGGTATGGCAAGTGTAAAAAAAGAAGCGGGGGAACAAAGGGTACATTGGATTGATACCTTGAAGTTTATAGGGATGTTTGAAATATACTTAGGACATTTTTTTGAAAAATCTGGTTTGGCATATGAGTTTGTTTTCACTCATCATGTAGCATTATTTTTCTTTTTAGCTGGTTGTACAGAAATGTTAAATAAGGAAACTTCGATTAAAAAAAATATTTGGAAGAAAATAAAAAATCTATGGATTCCTTTTGTTATGTTCGCAATCTTTGATATTTTTATCAAAGTTATAACTTTAAATGAAAATTTAGGAAATGTAAAAGAATACATATATTTAGTTTTACGAGGATGTGTAAGAAATACATTTTTTGCAGCGGGCTTATGGTTTTTGTCATGTTTATTTATAATGAGCATATTATTTCAATTTATTAAAAAAATCCAAAATAAAGTTATTTTATTGGCATTAGGACTCACATGTTTTTTGATGGCATCTAAAATCCATATTGATTTTTATAATATTAGTAGTATGTTATATTATATAATCTATTTTGTTCTAGGATATGTATCTTTTGAGAAAATAAATAGATTGTTAACAGATTCTTCTTTGAAAAATAAAATATTTTTGATAGTTACAACATGTGGAACAGTATTTTACACAGTGGTTTTATTTTTCGGGGTAAATTTATTGGGGGAATTTAGAAATATTAAATTTATAAATCGATTTATACCAATTATAGAAACCTTAATTGTTATTTGGTTTTGGATTATTATAGCGAATATAATTCAAAATGTGAAAATGTTTAATGATATAGGAAAAAATTCACTTTATCTTTGTGGAAGTGAATATATGATAGAAATGTTGGTTTGGCATTTCTTATCTATTTTTGGAATAACACTTGCATTACAAACCCCACTTGCAACATATATTTATGTTTTTGTTTTGTTAAATATTGCAAATCGGTATTGGGTTCCAGTGTTAAAATATACAATTAAGATAATAACGAGATATGTAGATAAAATTGAGAAAATATTGCATTTAGAAGGATAGTGTTTAATTAGTCTTTTATGAAAAATATGTAGTGGGTTATTAGATAAAGAAATCCATTAAAATTTTCTGGAATTGAATTAATAACTAGGGTGAGATTCGCAAGAATATCACCCTAGTGTTGTGTTATGGACTTTAGTCTGTT